>JAZSER010000017.1:0-57048 GCA_045531815.1 Faecousia sp.
ACTAAGAAACGGGGGTTGTCTCGAAATGAATGAGACAACCCCAAATTGAATATTTATGTGTAGGGAACGGCCTGTGTGCCGTTCCTAAATCTATATTTTGGAACTAATTTTCGGAATGACACATAGGTCATTCCCTACATATGCATTTTGAGACACCCTCTTCCTCTTCCCAGGCAAATCGGTCGGTGATCACCTGTGCCTTTCCCTCCAGCACCGCGACCATCCCCTTTCCACAAAGCGCTGTGCGTTTACGCGACCCTGTATCCACAGTTAACGCGCCTGTTTCCAGTGCCGCCATATAATTCGTGTGACCTGCCAGGATCGCAGCATCTCCGGTGGCTGTGCGCAGGTAAAGGCCTTCTGCAGAAGAATCATACTGCACCCCCTCAGGGGTCACGATCTTCAGGGAAAAGGCGGTCATCCTCTCTCCCCTTTCCACTTTTCCAGCACATCCTCAATGCCTCCGGAAAACAAGAAAAACGACTCCGGAATTTCGTCGTGCTTTCCGGCAACGATCTCACGGAAGCTCCGAACTGTTTCCTTTAGCGGCACATACGCTCCCTGGTAGCCTGTAAACTGCTCCGCAACAGAAAAGGGTTGAGACAGGAATTTCTGCACCTTTCTCGCCCGGCTGACCAGCAGCTTGTCCTCTTCTGACAGTTCATCCATGCCCATGATCGCAATGATATCCTGAAGCTGTTTATAACGCTGCAGAACACGCTGCACTTCCTTTGCTGTTTCATAATGCTCCCGGCCTACTACCTCCGGACGCAGGATCCTGGAGGTTGAGTCCAGGGGATCTACCGCAGGGTAGATCCCCTGGGCTGCGATCCCCCGGTCCAGAACAGTTGTTGCATCCAGGTGGGCAAAGGTCGTTGCGGGAGCTGGGTCTGTCAGGTCGTCTGCGGGCACATACACAGCCTGCACAGAGGTGACAGAGCCGTTTCGTGTGGAGGTGATCCGTTCCTGCAGACTGCCCATCTCTGTTGCCAGGGTAGGTTGGTAGCCTACCGCTGAGGGCATACGCCCCAGCAGCGCTGAGACTTCTGCGCCGGCCTGGGTAAAGCGGTAGATATTATCTACAAACAGCAAAACATCCCGGTGCTGCACATCCCGGAAGTATTCTGCCATGGTAAGCCCGGACAAAGCCACCCGCATTCTTGCACCAGGGGGTTCATTCATTTGCCCATAAACCATGGCGGTTTTTCCAAGCACTCCCGATTCCTGCATCTCCCGATACAGGTCATTTCCCTCCCGGGTCCGCTCACCAACGCCTGTGAACACAGAAATGCCGCCATGTGCCTTGGCAACATTGTTGATCAGCTCCATTATCAGCACAGTTTTTCCTACACCTGCACCGCCAAACAGCCCGATCTTTCCGCCCTTTGCATAAGGACAGATCAGGTCCACCACCTTAATGCCGGTTTCCAGGATCTGCGTGGAAGATACCTGCTGATCATATTCCGGTGCCGGACGATGGATCGGCCAATGCTGCGCATCCTTCGGAATTGGTTTTCCTCCATCCAGGGGTTTTCCCAGCAAGTCAAAAACCCGCCCAAGACAGTGATCCCCCACCGGTACGCATATTGGTCCGCCTGTATCCACAGCCTCCGCTCCGCGGCACAGGCCATCCGTGCTGCGCATAGCAATGGCCCGCACCACATGATCGCCAATGTGCTGCGCAACCTCCGCCACTACCACGGCTTCTCCATTTTGAACATGCAGCGCATTGCGCAGCGCCGGCAGCTGACCGGAGGAAAAACGAATGTCCAAAACAGGGCCCATAACCTGTATGACCGTTCCCATATTCTTCTGCAAGTCAAGCACCTCCTATCTATTCTCTCAAGTCCGCTGATACGATCTGTGTCAGTTCCTGGGTTACGGCTGCCTGCCGGAGCTTGTGATACTGCCGCTGCAAAGACAGCAGCATATCATCGGCATTCCTGCTGGCTGCATCCATGGCCACCCGTCGGGCTGCCTGTTCCGCTGCGCGACTTTTGCACAGTGCCCCAAAAACAGTGCCTGCGATATATACAGGCAGGATCTTTTCCAGTACCGCATCTGCATCCGGGTCCCAGAGAAGTTCTCTTTTGGGTTCTCCGGGGGTGTAGTCTTTTTGCTGCAGCGGCAGCAGCTGCAACCGCACCGGCTGCTGAGAAAACACAGATCGGTAGTCCGTATATATCAGCTGCACCTTATAAAATCGACCTGAAAGATACCCCTCTATCACCATTTTTGCCATTTCCGCACAATGGTGCTCTCTGAGGGACTCTGCATATATGCACTGCTCTGACAGTACAGGAAGGCTTCGGCCCTTGCAGAACTCCCACGCCTTCTTCCCAATTGGCAGGACCGTTGTTCGGTCCTCTGCCTGCTCTAAAGAATAGCGCAGTATGTTGCTGTTATAACCGCCTGCCAAACCCCGGTCTGCCGCGATCACGATCTGCAGCATTTCTCCACCGCTTTTAGGCTTAAAGTAACTACAGGACAAGTCTCTGTTCCCCGTAAGAAGCTTTCCCATAATTTCCATCAGCGAAACTACATACGCTCCGGCACCGGTCACCTGTTCCTGCGCTCTTCGCAGTTTTGCCGCTGCAACCAATTCCATCGCACCGGTAAGCTGGCGTGTGCTTTCCATGCTGCGGATGCGTCCTCTGATCTGCTTTGCAGACATTGCACCCATAACCGGTCTCCTTTCTTATGTGCGGTTCTTAAGATCCGCCACCAGCTCCGCCAACCGTCCCTTGAGTTTTTCCTCTGTCTGTGCATCCAAGTCACCGGTCATGCGGATACGCTCCAGAATTTCCGGGCAATCGTTTTCCAAAGCATACTGTAGTTTCTCCATAAACCCGGATATATCCTCCAGCATGACATCTTTTAGATATCCATGGGTAAGGGCATAGAAAATACACACCTGCTGTTCTACACAAACCGGCTCTTTATTGCGCTGCTTTAAAACCTCAACGATTCGCTGTCCCATAGCAAGCTGCGCTTTGGTATCTGCATCCAGTTCTGAACCAAACTGGGCAAAGCCCTGCAGCTCCCGGTACTGGGAATACAGAAGCTTCAGCGGTCCTGCCACCTTTTTCATGGCTTTGGTCTGGGCTGCTCCACCTACCCGGGAAACCGAGATGCCGGGATTCACCGCCGGCATAATGCCTGCGTGAAACAGCTCTGACTCCAAAAATATCTGTCCGTCTGTAATGGAGATCACATTTGTGGGAATATAGGCAGAGACATCTCCCGCCTGGGTCTCGATAATGGGCAGCGCTGTCAAGCTTCCGCCACCCTTCTTTTTCGACAAATGGGCTGCCCGCTCCAACAGACGGCTATGCAGATAGAATACATCGCCCGGGTAAGCCTCCCGCCCGGGAGGCCGGCGGATCAAAAGGGAGATGGTGCGATATGCAACTGCATGCTTGCTCAGATCATCATAGACGATCAGCACATCCCGGCCTTGCTCCATAAAGTACTCTCCTATGGTACAGCCGCTATAAGGGGCAATGTACTGCATGGGAGCAAGCTCAGAAGCCGTAGCGCAAACCACGGTGGTATAGTCCATGGCATCTGCTGCCTTCAAAGTCTCAACCAGCTGCGCCACCGCGGAACGCTTTTGCCCGATTGCCACATAAACGCAGATCACATTCTTGCCCTTCTGGTTCAGGATCGCATCCACTGCGATGGCGGTCTTGCCCGTCTGTCGGTCACCAATGATCAGCTCACGCTGTCCCTTTCCAATGGGGATCATGGCATCGATTGCCTTGATCCCTGTTTGTAGCGGCTCATTGACGCTCTCCCGGTCCAATATTCCGGGAGCTTCTTTTTCGATAGGCTGATATGCTGCAGGCGTTAACGGTCCTTTTCCATCTACCGGCTGGCCAAGGGCATCCACAACACGCCCCAACAGCGTCTCTCCCACCGGAACAGATACCACTTTGCCTGTCCGCTTGACACTGTCCCCTTCCCGGATCCCGGTGTCATTGCCCATAATGATGACGGACACCGTATGGGTCTCCAGGTTTTGGGCCATTCCGAAGGACCCATCATCAAACTCCACAAGCTCCCCGGATACCACACTGTCCAATCCGGAAACACGGGCGATCCCGTCCCCTACCAAAAGCACCGTGCCTGTTTGGCTTGTCTGCAGCTTATGCGCATATTGACTGATCTGTGCGCGGATCAGCTTTGTGATCTGCTCAGCCTTCAATTCCATTGCAATCCCCCTCAAGCTCTGTTTTATCCAGCAGCATCTGTAATCCCGCCAGGCGGCCGCGCAATGTCGCATCCACCTGCTTGTCTTCCCATCGCAGCAGGATGCCGCCCAATTGCCCCGGCTCTACAGTGTTTTCAAGGACGATCCGTTTTCCAATAACAGCACCCAACCTTTTTGCAAGGCGTTGTATGTGCGCCTGTCCCAGGGGTACAGCCGTGACCGCACAAGCCTTCACAATCCCCTGGTCCGCATCATAGCGCTTTGCGTAATGCCTGACACATTCCGGAAACAATGCAATGTCCCGATACTCAGTCAGCAGCTTCAAAAAGTTCAGCAAATGCCTGTGTGTCGAAGCAGACAATGTTTGCTCTAAGACGCTGCAGCGCTCCTGCACCGGGATATTGGCAGCCAGCAAAAGCTTCACAAAGCTGGGTTCTTCTTCAAAGCATCGGGCAAGCACCTCCAGCTGCTCCCAGATCTGCTTTTGCGCCTGCGCTTCCACCGCAAGGGCATACAGTGCATCCGCATAGCAGGCAGCTTGGTCTGTCATAGCATCTCCTCCAGATCATCGATGGCTGCATCCGCAAGACGCAGGTGGATCTCTTCATTCAAGCTGCCGGCAATCACTTTTTCCGCAATGGCAAGGGCCATTGAAGAGATCTCATTTCTGGCATCGTGGATCGCCTTTTTCTTTTCCAGGGCGATCCGTTCATCCGCATCTTTATGGATCAGTGCCACCTGCTGCCGCGCCTGGCTGATCATATACGCACCGGTATCCTGCGCTCTTTTTACTGCCTGCTCCACCAGGGCATCTGCCTTTTGGTTTGCCTGCAGCATTTGCTCACGCATAGCCTGCTGCAGGTGAAGCGCCTCTTCCCTTGCCTTGCTCGCCTCAGAAAGCTGCCGGTCCGCATCCGATTGCCGTTGGGCAAGGACGCTGCGCACCTTTTCAAAGAAAAACCGCTTAAAAATATACATTTGCACAAATAAATTCAGAATCGTAACCATCAGGGTAAACGGCTCAACCGCTACCAGGGATTGATAGACTTGCCCCACCGGATTCCCTCCTTTCGGAAATTCTTTGTGTTACCCAAGAAGATCCATGAAAAGACCCGGTGCTAAGAAAATCAGCAGCAAAGCAATGACAAACCCGTAAATACCTGTCGTTTCCGACAGTGCAATTCCCAAGATCATCGTGCTTGTGATATCACCTTTTGCTTCCGGCTGCCGTCCGATGGCCTCGCATGCCTTTGCCGCGCAATTGCCCTCACCGATGCCGGGGCCAATACCGGCTATCACCGCAAGACCTGCACCAATGGCACAGCCTGCCAGTACGATCCCCCTTGCCAACATCTGAAAATCCATAGCAACTACCTCCTGAAGTTTTGTTAAGAAACTGCCGATGACTCACCGGCTGCCTGTTTGATAAAAATGGTGGTAAGGGTACAAAAAATAAACGCCTGGATAAAGCCCCCAAACCAATCAAAGTAAAATCCGGTCACTGCCGGGATCCCCACTGCAAGCCACGGAATACGCGCAACAGCCGGTACAAATCGGATCAGCAGCAAAAGCGCACCCAAAGCTGCAGCAAAGATCCCCGGAATCTGTAAAAGCTTTTTCCCCTTTTTTCCGGCAAAGAAAAGCACGATCCCTCCAGCTGTCAATAAGATCCCCAACACTGCGCGCCCTGTCATCCAGTTTAAAAGCCAGTGGCTTGCCGCTGTCAAGGCGCCATAGATCAAACCGCTGATGACCGTACCTGACAGAATATTGCCAAAATGGCGGCATGCCATACTGATGGGGGTAAACAGCTCCGAAAGGATGTTTACCGGAGCCATCAGAAAGATCGGCTTTAAAAAGCCCTTGGCATACCCCCGAAGTCCAGCACTGCGGACCTTGTGATATGTGATCAGCGCAAATACCACCAACGCCCAGCCCAGCTCTGTCATCAGATCGGCAGTAGGGCTCCAAATGCCCAGCACACTGATCAAATTGGAGAAAAGGCTTGTGGCAAAGATCGTTCCGATCAATGGGATATACCTGTCAAATTCCTTTCCCATATTTCCCCGGGCAAACCGAATCAATGCAGAAACAGCCATTTCCGACGCTGCCTGCTTAGAAGAAATACCGTCCACCCGCAAGCCGCTGCCCAGCCAGATCAGCACGGCTGACAAAACAAGCAGCACAAGCCAGCTGACCACCACTGTCTGGGTAATATTCACCTTGCCCAGTAAAGGAACATTCTCAATGGTATACAGAATCCTGGCACCGTTTATGGAAATTTCCAATGTCGCACACCTTAGCCTTTCTCGCTTTGTGTTTTTTGCAGCCGTTTTCGCAGAAAAAGAATTACCAAAGACGGGAACAACAGCGGCAACGCCCCGGCCATCCCATCGATCCCCGGCAACGAGAATGCCAGTACTACCCAACTGCCCTGCAACAGCAACCGGCTGTTGTAGCTGATTTGAAAAAGTCGTTTCCTGTTTTCCTGCTTTTCCATAGCTGCTGCTTTATGAGCGGTGCGGCACATACCCCAAAAATTACCGGCTGCAATAATGCTGCCGAGTATTCCACCCAGTATGACCCTTAACTTCAGCTCCACCCAGCCCATCAGGTCCAGGAGCCCATAGGTCGCAAGCATCACTGCCAGGCAGATCAAAATACCTGCAAAAACAGGCCGTAATACCGTTTGTGCTTCTGTTTTCTGTTTCATACCGGCCTTCCTTTCATGATCGGATGATTCTGCGTTTTCCCATCCTTTTCAAATCAAAAGAATCGTATTACACATCAATGCCGAATAATTTTTTCACAGTTCCTCTTTTCATTTATCTCATTTTATAGTAAAATACTATCACTAAATACACAGGAGACTTGCAATGACTGAGATGGAGATCCTGCAAGGCACCATTGGTGCTGTGGTTTTTCAGAATATTGAAAACGGCTATGCTGTTTTGCGCCTGCAATGCCAAAACGGTGAGACCGTTACGGTAGTTGGTACGATCCCTTTGCCCACCGTTGGCGAGCAGCTGATGGTTACAGGAAAATGGAGCAACCATGCCAACTACGGCAAGCAATTTGAAGCGGAGTTTTTGGAGCGTCTGATGCCCCAAAGCGCATTGGAGATCCAGAAATACCTCTCCGGACGGATCATCAAGGGGATCGGCCCGCGAATGGCGGCCAAGATCGTTGACCGCTTTGGAGATACGACCCTGCAGGTCATGGAGCGCGAGCCCCATCTGCTGGCACAGATCAGCGGTATTTCAGAGGCCAAGGCAAAGGCTATTGGCGAAGAATTCCGGCTGCAGATCGGAATGCGGCAGTTGATGGAATTCTTCTCCTTGCACCACCTGCCCGCAGAGCTTGCGGTAAAAACCTACAAGCTGTACGGCGACAGCGCTATGGACATGCTCTATGATGATCCTTATCTGCTGATGGACGAGGAGCTGGAAGCCCCCTTTGCCGCCGTTGACCGTTTTGCCATCGAGTTGGGCATTGCAGGAGATGATCCCCGTCGTGTAGAAGCAGGCATTCTCTTTGAGCTGCGCTACAATCTCAGCGGCGGGCACAGCTTTCTGCCTGCCACCAAGCTAGTGGGCGCAACAGAGCAGCTGCTAAGCGTCAGCGCGCAGACAGTGGAGGATGCCATCACACGGCTTTTGGAAGCCCAGCGACTTGTAAAAGATCATTTGGCAAACATCGATATTCTCTATCTTCCGGAGCTTTACCGTGCCGAGGTATACTGCACCAGGCGTCTTTTGGACGCTTCAAGACAAGTTTATCCCAAGCCTGCAAAGCTGCGCAAATTTCTTGCTGCTGCCTCTGCAGAAAGCGGGCTCGTCTACTCCTCCCAGCAAGAGGAGGCCTTGGAGCAAGCGGCGGTCTCTGGCCTTCTGCTGATCACCGGCGGTCCCGGTACAGGTAAAACCACCATTCTCAACGGAATTCTGAACCTGTATTCTCAAATGGGGCTGCGGTGTCTTTTGACTGCACCCACAGGCCGGGCAGCAAAGCGCTTGTCCGAGGTCACCGGTCAGGAGGCATCCACCATCCACCGGTTGTTGGAAGCCGGAATCGATCCGCAAAGCGGCCAGCTGTCTTTTGCAAAGGACGAGGCAAATCCCCTGAAAGCCGACGCAGTGATCGTAGACGAAATGTCTATGGTGGACATTCAGCTTTTGGGCAGCTTATTGCTGGCCGTTCCGGAAACCTGCAGGCTGATTCTGGTGGGCGATCCCGATCAGCTTCCTCCCGTAGGACCCGGTTTTCCCTTCAGCGACATGCTGCGCAGTGAGTGCCTGCCGGCTGTTCGGCTCACCGACATTTTCCGCCAAGCCCAGCAGAGTCTCATCGTTATGAACGCACACCGGGTAAACCAGGGGCAAATGCCGGAGCTGCGGGATGTGAAGAATGACTTTTTCTTCCTGCGGTGCGCAAACGAAGAAAGCGTCGGGCAGACCATTGCCTCTCTTTGCGCTACCCGTCTTCCGAAAAACATGGGCATTCCTGCAGATCAGATCCAGGTGCTCACACCAACCAAAAAGGGGGCGGCCGGTACTGTGCAGCTGAATAAACTGCTGCAGCAAAGTCTGAACCCCCCTGCTCCCACCAAACGGGAACGGCCCTTCGGCGAGTTTATATTCCGGGAGGGCGACAGAGTCATGCAGATCCGCAATAACTATGACATTCTGTGGAAGAAAACAGACGGCAGCGTCATCGGTACCGGAATATTTAACGGTGATGTGGGCATTATCCGCTGCATCGACCCGGACACTGAGACCATGCGTGTGGTTTTCGATGACCGCGAGGCCGATTACGATTTTACCCAACTGAACGAATTGGAACCTGCCTATGCCATGACCGTACACAAAAGCCAGGGCAGCGAATACCGTGCTGCGATCCTTGCCGCGTGGAACGGCAGTCCTTTCCTTTTAAACCGCAGCATCCTCTATACCGCCATCACCCGTGCAAGGGAATTGCTGATCATCGTTGGGCGGGAGGACACGGTTTCCACTATGACAAACAACGCAAAGCCCGGCCGCCGGTACACCGGTCTGAAGCTGCGGCTGCAGCACAACGAGGACTGATCCTATGCTGTCTTCCTTATTTCCTCCAAAGTGTGTCCTCTGCAGAGCATTGCTGACACGGTCTGAAACAGATCTGTGTCACGATTGCCGAAAAAACGCACCGGAATTTTTACGGGCAAAAAGAAATATTCCTTTTGTTGCACATTGGACAGCAATATGGTATTATAAGGATGCTGTTCGCAGCAGTATCCACCGTTTCAAGTTTTATAATGCCCGTAACTACGCAGATGTATACGCAAGACTTCTGGCAATCAAAATACAAAAAGAGCTGGACGGAGCTTTCGACATGATCTCCTGGGTTCCGGTTTCGCCCCTTCGGCACTTTACCCGTGGGTATGATCAATCCCAGTTGGTGGCAAAGGCTTTGGCGCGGGAGTTGGGTGCTTCTTCCGTTAAGGTTTTGAAGAAGATCCATCACACGCCCCCACAGTCCGGTCTGAAAGATGCTGCCCAGAGAAAAGCGAATGTTCTGGGCGTGTATCAAGTATGCACACCGGGGGTCATCGCGGGTAAGCGCATTCTGTTGATCGATGATGTGGTTACCACTGGAGCGACCGCCTCCGAGTGCGCCCGCACATTACTAGCCGCCGGAGCCAAAGAAATAGTACTTGCTGCCATTGCTGCAGCGTCAAATGATAAGAATAAGTAGGTGAAGCATATGCGTTTTCAATTGTTTACCAACGACTTGGGTGTTGACCTGGGTACTTCAAACGTGCTGATCAACGTAGATGACAAGGGACTTGTGATCCGCGAGCCTTCTGTGGTCGCCGTTGACAAAAATACAGGAAAGATCCTGCAGGTGGGCTCAGCCGCACGGAATATGCTGGGACGGACACCGGGAAATGTGGTTGCCATGCATCCTCTGAAGGACGGTGTGATCTCCGACCACGAAATGACCGTTAAAATGCTGCAGATCCTATTCAATTCCGCCACAAAGAGCTCTCTCTTTACCCCAAAGCCCAGAGTGATCATCAGCGTACCCAGCAGCGTTACCGAAGTGGAAGAACGCACTGTGATCAACGCTGCCATTGAAGCCGGTGCCCGCCGTGTGTATCTGATCGAAGAGCCTTTGGCTGCTGCATTGGGTGCGGGATTGGACATCAGCGGTCCTAACGGTCATATGGTGGTGGATATTGGCGGTGGTACCACCGATATTGCTGTGCTGACAATGAACGGTGTTGCCACTTCTGCCTCTTTAAAAACCGCAGGTATTGCTTTTGACGATGCCATTGCCCGCTATATCCGCAGAAAGTACGGAATTGTCATCGGGCAGACAACCGCTGAGGAGGTCAAGATCCAAATTGGCTGTGTTTACCCCAGAGCGGAAGACGCCAGCATGGTGATCCGCGGCCGGGATGCCAAGACCGGCATGCCCCGGGAAATGAGTATCCTCTCTTCCGAGATCTACGAGGTGCTGCGCAGACCCGCCCGTCAGATCGCAGACGAAGTGATGAATGTTTTGGAAGACACCTCTCCGGAGCTGGTTGGTGACATTGCTGCCAACGGTATCACCCTCACCGGCGGTGCCAGCCAGATCGCCGGCATGGAGCAGATGCTCTCTGAGCGTACGGGTATCTCCTGTACCCTGGCCGAAAACCCGGACTCCTGTGTTGCCTATGGCTGCGGAAAGAGTCTTTCCTGGATCAATCACATGAATGAAGGTCCTATCAACATTGCAAGAAAACGCATTTTGCGCCAGAGATAAGGAAATCTTCTGCAGCAAATTCCCCTTACTGTTACTTTTCCGGAATGCATGCATTTGCATTCCGGAAATTTTTTATGTTTTCTGTTGACATTGTAAACAATCTATGTTACGATGTGTTTACAATGTAAACACGGAGGTGAGTACGATGAATCAATTAACCCCCAATGAATGGTATGTAATGGAGTGCTTATGGGAAACTCCCAATTGTACCGGACGGGAAGCTGTGGAGCATCTGGCAAAATCCGTCGGCTGGTCCCGCTCCACGACGCTGACGATGCTGCGGCGCATGACAGAAAAGGGCATGATCGCATCCCAAGAGCGGGACGGCCTGCTTGTCTACTCCCCTGTACTGAACCGGGACAACGCGGTTCGGCAGGAAACAGAAAGCTTCCTTCACCGTGTGTACAAGGGCAGCGTCAGCATGATGCTCAGCGCAATTACCCAGCAGGAGTCCCTCAGTGAGCAAGAGCTTAACGAGCTGTATGCCATCCTGAAGGAGGCGAAGCGCCATGATTGAATGGATGGTCACATCTTCTTTTCTGATCCTTGTTGTAATGGTGCTGCGTTTTTTACTGAAGGGGCGGATCGGCCTGCGGCTGCAATACAGCCTATGGCTTTTGGTGCTGTTACGGCTTCTGATCCCCTTCTGCGTCCCCAGTTCTCTTAGTATCATAAATATCATTCCTGCGGATAAAATGCCGCCACAGGCCTCCCAGAGCGCTTCCGCCCCCCAACTCTCCGCAAAACCGGAATGGACACTTCCATCCCAACTGCCACAGCAGAGTCCTCAGGCACAGCCCGCGCCGCTTCGGTCCGTTTCCTTTTCTGATATTCTTACCGGGATCTGGATCGTCGGAATGTGCGCAACCGGTTTGGTGCTGGCTGGATCAAATCTGTGTTTTACCCTTCGGCTGAAGCGTTCCCGCACCGCAGTGGTGCTCTCCCACTATCCCCTGGCCGTTTACCGCGCCGGCCCGGTTGCCACGCCCTGCTTATTTGGGCTGTTTCACCCAAGCGTCTATTTAAGCAACACGGTTACAGATGGGGCGGCACTTGGTCATGTGCTTGCCCACGAGTTGAACCACTACAAGCACCTGGACCACATTTGGTCCTTCCTGCGCTGCGTCTGTTTGGTTCTGCACTGGTACAACCCATTGGTTTGGGCCGCCGCAATGCTTTCACGGCAGGATGCGGAGCTTGCCTGCGATGAAGCCACCATCCGTCAGCTTGGGCCGGTGCAACGCTATTCCTACGGACATACGCTGATCAGCTTGTCCTGTGGCAAGCAGGATCTGAATTCCCTGTTTCTCACCGCCACCACTATGGTAGGCAGCAAAAATACATTAAAGGAGCGGATCTATATGATTTCCAAAAGGCCCAAGACCCCTGTTTATGCACTGATCCTGATCGGTCTGATCGTTGTTTCCGCAGCCGGCTGTTCCTTCACCGGTGCAAAGGTTGAAGCACCGGCAGATGCAGCTTCCGAGAAAGTGGTCACCCTCTCCCCCTTTGACAAAAGTCCTTTGGTTTATAATCCGGAGCCCTATTATCTGGATGACGGTATTCAGGCCTGCTTTGTGAATGTAAACGGAACGGTCTATATTTGGGATTGTCTTTACAACGAGGAGATCACACAGGATATCCTTGCAGGCCATGCAACCTATTTTGCAGATGTAAAGCACAGCGATCCCAATACCATGCCGGAGGAGAGCTTATCTGCATGCCGCTTGCCGGTTGGCACCAAGCTCTACACAGGCACGGATATCTACGCAAATATCCGATCCCAAATCGTGTATTGCCAGCCCTGCCCAGGCAGTGACGATCCCAACAGCTTCGGCCGGTTCATACCGGAGGCATATATTCACGGGTCGGACCGCTGGTGGGAAAAAGAATCCTATGCCGCCACCTCGATGACCATGGAGGAATTGAAAGAAATGGTCGCGGAAAAAGGCAAGCTTTTATACGCCTCCGATTTTGAACACTATACCCAAATCCGGTTTGGAAATCATGCAGACTATCGCATCATCCCCATAGAGAATAACTACAGGCTACTGCTTATGTTCCACCGAAATCCCGAGGTAGAAGTCTTACACGCAAAGCTGTATCATGTCTCGTCTCCGGAAACCCACATTAACCCCCTAACAGACAGTATTGATCACTTTATCACCAGCCAATAGCACAGCAAGCGCCCCGGTACACATGTGAACTGAACCAGTAAAACTGGACAATAGACAAAACGCCCCCTGATGTAGGATAATTACATCAGGGGGTATTGTTATGAAGAAACGTAAATATACACATGTCAAGGAAATAGAAAGTGTAATTATATCTTTACGTGAGGCAGGACTCACACGGCAAGAAATAGCGGATGAATTAGGATTGCAAAAATCACAGATAAAAGACTGGGTGAGACGATATAACCAGAGACGGGAGCAGTTGCAGAAAGGAATTATACCAAAGAGAACAGGACGTCCTCGGAAGCATCCATTAACAACAAGCGAAGAATATCAGCGAGAGATTGCTAGATTGCAGATGGAAAATAAGTTATTGCGGGATTTTCTGCAGTCCGCGGAAGGGAAGTGAGGCCAAAGGTAAAATATGCAGTCATCTATCGTCATCGGCATGAGTATCCGATATCGGTTATGTGTAAATTCTTTGAGATATCCCGGAGTGGTTACTACGATTTTTTGAAGCGGCAGGGCCAGCCTGAGCATGACACAGAGCTGGCCGAAAAGATAAAACAATGTCAGATCAAGACGGATAAGACATACGGCTACAGACGGGTCTGGAAGTGGCTAAAGGACAGAAACATTAAAAGAAATCCGAAAACTGTGCTTAGAGTCATGAAAAAGTATGGTTTATTGTCAGAAATTCGCCGTCGCAGGAAGTGGGTAAATCTGGGACAGCAGGTGCATAAATACCAGAACCTTCTGGCCCGGCAGTTCCATGCAGACAGACCAAACGCGAAGTGGGTCACGGACATCTCCTATATCCACACCAAAGAAGGTGTACTGTACCTGTCCATGATCCGGGATCTGTATGACAACAGTATTGTCGCCTACAAGACAGCTACACGGCAAACAGTGAATCTGGTTCTGGACACGATCCGGCTGGCAATGAAGAAGGAGAAAAAGAGAGACGCTGCGGAGTTGCAGCTCCACAGCGACCAGGGCTTTCAATATACATCGCAAGCATATTTTAAGCTAACTCAATCTTACGGGATAACACCGTCAATGTCAAGCAAGGGAAATCCTTACGACAATGCCATGGCAGAAAATTTCTTCTCTATTCTGAAAACAGAGTGCATCTACCGGCATAAGCCAAAGACGTTCAATGAAGCGAATGATCTGATTGATAGATACATTCACGTCTGCAATCACGAGCGCATCCAGAATAAAACTGGAGTGCCGCCGCTGACGCTGCGCCACTCCGCTTAAAACTAAATATTCCTACATAGGGGAGTTTTTGTGCTGTCCGCACAAACTGGGGCAGTTCAATGGAACCGGGGCGCTATTTTTATATGCTGATTACTGGCTGCTGATCGGTTCTGTCCGAGAGGTCTGGGTCGTCATCACACCGTCAACACCAGCACAGATATGGATGTACCCATAGAATCGGTCACCCAGAAGCTGGCAGTTTACATCACTGTAGAGACCAAAAACAGAATCCGGTATGTCGTAATCTCCCATTGCCACTGCAATTTCCGGACTTACCGCCCGAAGCAATGACGCAGAACCGGATGTATCATAGCCGTGGTGGGGCACTTTTATCAAGTCCGCATCCAAGCGCGCATGGTCTGTGCGGTTAAGCAGCATCACATCTCCGGATACGCCTTTTACATACAGATCACCGGTAAACAAGGAGGAATGCTCCCCGTAGTCCAGCCGGAACACCACGGAAAAGTTATTGATCTCCAAGTCGTTGGACACCTGGGAGTCTCCATCGCCTGCCATGGGCCACAGAACTTCCATCCGCACATCCCCAAAGTATACAACATCGCCCCGTTCCAGCACCTCACATTCAATTCCATAGGCAGCTGCAGCATCCGGTGTCATCAGACCGTCTGTCCTCTCCGGGTCAAAGCCTCCACGCCAGTAAATCTTTCCCACAGGAATCTTGTCCAGCAAGCCGGTATGCAAGATCGCCCTCTCGGAGAAAACGCCGTTCTGATGATCATTGTGGGGGTGGGAAATAATGATCGCATCCAGTTTGGTAATACCCAACCGTTGCAGATTCCGCAGCAGCACCGGTGCGTAGGCCTCAGGACCGCTGTCGATCAGGACGGTCATTCCATTGGGAAGTACTGCCAGGCAAGCATCACCCCAGCGGGTCGAATCCGGTTCTATGATAACGAGACCTTCTCCGGACATAAAGTAGTAATGAATCTTCCCGTCTGCTATTGCCTCCGCCACCACATCCTTTTCCCAGGGGATCAGATAGGGCGAGTAGTCTACGGCATCAATTTTTGTCTGCCGCTTGTCGAGATTTTTCATTTTTGTAACATTCCAGCTGCTGTACATTTCCGTCTTATAGGTATGATAAAAATCCCACAACACCTGCTTCTGCCGAATACCAAAAGTGTTCCATTGTTCGCAGGCAAGTTCCATCTGCTGCTGTAAGCTACGGGAAACGCAGTCTCCAATCAGTTCCTTGCCATCAGCAAGCCGCACATAAGGTCGCGCAAAAACAGCGGTTGCCGCGCGTTCTCTGTTTTCCTCCGTAGGCAAATCATTCCGCATAATTCCATAGACGAGAGAACTGGTTGCAGCTCCATTGAAATCATCGCTCAAAAATACCGTCCGGCACACCGCATTGTCTGTTTGTACCGGATCTTCCTCGACGCTTACCATAACGCCAAACCGATCCACCTGCTGTTGTACCAACGCATCGCCGGCAAAATCACCGGTGAAGTATACACCTGCCTCTTCCGGACGCAGAGACATGCTTTGGATCTTCACCGTGACACAGTGAAAACTCAGTTTCCCCTGCTGATCGATCATCAGGTATGTATCCTCGCTGCCTGCCATACCGACTGTTACCGGCTGCACATTCTCCGCAGCAGTAACCGAGCCGCAAATGCCATCCTCAATGGTGTAATCTGCCGTAGCGCTGTCCATGCAATACAGAGTTCCGTCACCGCAGATCTCCCCGGTAATGTGATAACCGTTCAAATCAACACGCAGATCCTTGGAAAGGGAAATACGCTGCGCAACATCACCCAACAGCAAAATCTTCTCATCATCAGCAGAAAACGCTTCCGCTGCCCCGGTAAAGTCCCGGAAAGATTCCACTGAACCGTCTTGCCGGCACAAAAGCGCAGCGGCATCCTTCGCTACCGCGATCACACGGCCATCACGCAAAATTTCTCCACGCATACCCTCCGGTAGCAAAATTTCGCAAGCACCTTTACCGGATCCCAGAGATATTCCCTCGCGTAGGTCATTGCAAGTTGCCGCAATCCTTCCGGAAAAACCGTCGCCAATCTGCAGTGTTTCCTCTCCGCAGGCAAGCTGTCCGTTTTTCACCTTGCCACCGTACAACCCGATCTTTCCGCCGGGCGCAGAAATGCAGCAATCCCCGTTGTCTGCACCGACCAAGCTGCCGCCGTACAGATTCAGCTCCGCCGTACTACCCAATATCACCATAGGATCAGCAGAGGCATTTCCCAGCCTGCGAAGCGCGCCGCCGCCCGCTGAGTCCATAACATTAAGAATACAGCCATCCTGAACATCAAATCCATTGCCGGAGTAACAGACTGTCATTCCGTTCAAGTCCAGGCACACACGGTCCCGCTGAACAAGCTTCATATATGCATACTCCGCACTTCCCTGGGAGAAATTCAGATAGTAGTGTCCCGTCCGAATAATACCAAAAAAACCGGAATACTCCGTCAATTCTATAAAATCCGCATATCTTCCACAAGCCTGGCAATAACGGCTGACAACAGTTTCAGGGTAGTCCGGCTGATATTTGGAAATCATCAACTGACCATCTTTTAAAACAACAAACAAACGATTCTCGCTGTTGCTTACAGAAATATCCCCATAGCGCAGCTGGGCGTTTTCTCCCACACCCAGTATCGTTCCGTCCGTCAGTTCCGGCGCGGATACCACCAAATATCCGGTATAAATTCCGCTTATAGTCAGTCCCGGTTTCGTCAAATGCACCACACCGGGGCTGGCATTTCCCTCCAGATAGATAGACCCCTTGCAGTATACATCCCGTTTACTGCCGCCGGTCAAAACACCGTCATACATCCGCATTTCGCCGCCGGTCTGAATAAACACATTACCGCCGGCATTGGTAGCAACACCATTTTCAATCCTTCCGCCATACATATTAAAACGGCCCTGCACCCACAGTATTCCACCGTTGAAGCTGTGGACATGTTCCGGTGCGTACAAGGCTGCATTCAATGTTCCACCATAAAGATTCAGCGCACCGCCTTTTTGTACCACCGCTACCGAGCCGATTCGCTCACCGCTGGTTGTATCCGCCGCAAAACCACCGCCAGTCAGGCATCCCTCGCCTTGAATACTGAGCGTCCCATTCTGCGGAACTGTAAAGATACGGTTGATTCCCTGAACTGTCATACCGTTCAAATCTATGCAAACTTTTCCGGTAACCTTCTTTTCTACCCAATCACTGCTGCCATTGGAGAAAGAAAGCTTATAGTGCCCCGAAGCCAGGTCTTCCTGTTCCGCAGCCACCTCTGTAAGCAGTTCCCATGCAACCTCCTTGCAGCAGGTTTGGCAGTAGCCTTGTTCTGCCGCCGGTTCTGCTGAGGTAGACAAAGAAGCTAAGCACACCAAAACCAGGAAAGCAGCAACGCTGCTTGCGATCTTCACACATTTCTTCATTTGCCTGTCCCCTTTCTTTTTTACATAATAGCACAAATCTACGCTTTTCGTCAACAAAAGGCACATCCGATTTTGTCGGATGTCCCTTTTGGTACTATAGATTATGCTTCGTCCTCGTCGGGGACTTCGTCCTCGCCGGCCTCCGGGGTGTTGGTGCTGCCGTTGAACTCCGTTCTGGAGGTCTCAGTGGTCATCACGCCGGCTGCGTCGCCGGTGACATGGATGTAGCCGTAGATCCGGTCATCCAGCATCTCGATACCCAGGTCCTCGTAGCGGTCATAGACCACCTGGGGAACAGGCAAACGGCCGGTCGCCACTGCCAGCTCCGGATCGATGGCATTGAGGAATGCTGCGCAGCTGGAGGTATTGTAAGCATGATGGGGCACCTTCAGGAAGTCCGCCTTCAGCAGCTCCGTGTCCACACGCTCCAGAATGTCCATTTCGCCGGCGACATACAGGTCACCGGTAAACAGAGCGGAGTGCTCACCGTAGTCAAAACGCATGGTGATGGACATGCTGTTGATCTCCTCGCCGCCGCTGATGAGGGAGTCGCCGTCACCGGCATTGGGCCACACGACCTCCATTCTCACATCGCCGATCTGGATCACATCACCCCGCTCGACCACCTCACAGGGGATGCCATACTCAGCAGCGACCTTGCCTGTCAATGCGGCTTTATCAGCATCCTTAGAGGAATCGTAGCCACCGCGCCACAGGACCTTACCAATGGTGATCTGATCGATCAGGCCAACATTCAGAATCGCACCGTCAGAGAAGATGCCGTTATGATGGTCACCGTGGGGGTGTGTGATCATCACATAATCCAAATGGGTGATGCCCATACGCTCCAGGTTCTTTGCCAGTACCGGCGCGTAGGGCAGCGGACCGGAGTCCACCAGCATAGTCTGTCCATCCGGGAACACGATCAGCGCAGCATCGCCCCACTTGTCCTTGTAGGTCTGGGTAGCGCTGATAAACAGACCCTCACCTGCCATGAAGTAGTAGTGGATCTTGCCGTCTGCCTTAGCCTTGGCAACTACATCCTCTGTCCAGGGTGCCAGGTAAGGTGTGTAATCTGTCTCTGCAAACTCGGTCTTTCTGTTGGCAACAGCTACTGCGTTGGAAACAGACCAGCTCTCACTGCGCATCACAGACTCGTATGCATAGAACATATCCATGAAAGCACGCTTCTGCTTCACAAGCAGATAGTTCCATGCCGTATTAGCTTCTGCGCACTGCTCCACCAGGCTGCGGTTGCGGCATGCGCCCAGCAGCTCTGTGCCGTCCTGGAAGCGGACATAGGCTCTGCCGTAAATCTGCATAGCGGCGTTTTCTTTATTCACATCCTCGGTATTGCCCGTCTTCATAATACCGCGAACCAGGGAGCTGGTAGCTTCCGCGCCGGTATTAAAGGCTGCAGCATCAAAGGAGGTTGCACGAACAATGCCATCGGTCTCAGCAGGATCGCCCTCTACGCTCACCTTCACACCGAAGGTGCTGACCTTTGCCTTGACCATTTCGTCACCGGCAAAGTCGCTGGCAAAGTATACACCTGCTTCTTCACTTCTCAGCGCCATGCTGTTAATGCTCAGAGATACCCGGTGGAAGGACAGCTTACCACTTTCCTCGATCATCAGATAGCCGTCCTCAGAGCAGGCAGCGCCCTGGGCGACAGGCTTCACATTTGCAGCCTTGGTCACAGTACCATATACACCGTCCGCAACGGTATAGTCATCTGTCTTGGAATCCATCACATACAGCGTACCCTCGCCGGTCACGCTGCCGGTAATGTCAAAGCCGTTCAGATCGATGTACGCATCCTTAGCAGCCACTACATCCGCCGCATCCTTCAGCAGCAGGATCTTCACACCGTCAAAAGCAGCGATGGCAGCATTCAGGTCGTCATACGCAACCGTCTTTTCGTCTGCATTGTAAACGATCGCCGCAGGCGCACCGGCAATTGCCAGCAGATCATTGTTGTTGATGGTTACAACAGCATTTTCTATGGAGGCAAAGCGGATGCTTGCCTTACTGATATCCGCATTGTTAACCTTGCCGATATCCATGCCATTGGTATTCACTGCATAATACAGTTCTACAGAACCGGTAAAGGTATCCTCGATGGTCAGGCATTCACTTGCCGCAGGACTGTAATCAGAGGTAGTTCTGCGGATCTGGTTGATCTGAGGATCTCCGGTCAAGGTAACATAGCCGCGGTTAATAATACAAGCGCCTGCGCTGGTGGCAGATCCCTTGTCCACACTGCCGCCATACATACGCAGATGACCGACAGCCTCGGAGGTAGCGTCAATATAGATATTGCCACCTGCTGTAGCCTTACCACCGGTAACTGTACCGTTATAGATATTCACTTCGCCCAGGGAGTAGATAACACCGCCTCTGGCGATTGCTTTTCTACCGTCGTTAGGTGCGGTGTATTCCAGCGTGCCGCCGTACAGGCTCAGGCTGCCCTTGGCCCGGACAAAAATCACGCCGCCGTAGGGAGTATTCTCATTCGTGCCCTGACCGGTGATCTTGCCGCCGCCCTTAGAGTCCATAATATTCAGAATAGAACCGCCACGCACATGGAATGCTCTGGTAGCGCAATTCCAGGTATTGCCGTTGAGATCCAGGCAGACACGGTCGGTGCCGGAAATCTCCATAGGATCGCAGGTCGCTTCACCATCGGTGAAGTTCAGGTAGTAGTGACCGGTGATCAGTCTGGTGGCAAAGCGATGCTCTTCCTTCAGCTCTACAAAGTGACACATCTTGTCACAAGCTTCGCAGTACTTCAGCTCCACGTTGTGAGGATAGGTGGGCTGGAACTTGGTCAGCTTCAGCTGGTCGCCTTCCACGGTCACAAACAGACTCGTCTTATATCCGACCACCCAAAAGTCTGCGTATCTCAGGTCTGCATTGATGCTCTTACCAAACACCAGACCGTCAGCAGCATCTGCAATGTTCAGCTTGGTAGAACCACTGTACATACCCTCGATGGTCAAATCGTTTACCTTCAAGCCTATCTCTTCCACATTGGCGTTATTGGCCAGGTACACAGAGCTCTTGGCATAAACATCGCCGGTAAGGGTGCCGCCATACAGGTTCAGCTTGCCGTTTGTCTGCAGGAATACAGCGTCACCTGCGTTGGAGGCATCACCGGAGACATAACCGTCATAAATATTCAAGGTGCCCTGGCACCAGAATGCGCCGCCGTTGTAGCACTTAAGGTCGGTTTCATTGTACAGCGCGGTATTGTATGTACCACCGTAAACATTCATTGTCGCGCCGCTGTAAATATAGGCGACACTGGCGCATCTGGTGGCATTGGCTGTACCTGCAGCATAACCGCCGCCGGTCACATTGCCCTCACCCTGGATGCTGAAGATCGCATTCTTAGCAACGGTGAACAGGCGGTTCTTGCCCTGAATGTCCATACCGTTCAGGTCCAGGCAAACCTTACCGGAAACGGACTTGGTTGTCCAGACGCTTGCGCCGGAGGCAAAGGCCAGATAGTAGTGGCCCTCGGCCAGGGTCTCCAGCTCCGCGGCTTCTTCATCCAGCCGCTGCCAGGCCTGATTGCTGCCGCAAACCTCGCAGTAGGCTTCCTTTGTGTTCGTTGCCAGCACCAGCTCACCGTCCCGGACTTCCACATAGTAGGTCAGTGGCTTATTCTTCAAATCGCAGGCCACGATCTGTGCACCGCTGATGTCAGCATCGTTCTTTGCCTTGCCAACAGCCTTATCCACGCCTATATAGCCGTCCACCAGGTTCAGCCGGACAGAGCCGGTGAATTTACCGGAGACCGCAAAGGTATCCGCAGGGGTCTTGGAGCTGATGGGACTGGGACGGAAAATGTCCACATGGGCATCACCGGAAATGGTGAATACGCCGCGGCAACTCACGCAACCGGTGCCGCCAGCCAATGCGCTGCCGCCGGTAATGCTGCCGCCGGACATTTCCACTTTGGCCGAGCTGTCGACATAGAGGTTGCCACCGGAGCCGTATTTATTGCCGGTGACAGCACCACCGCTCACCGTGCCGGCAGTCATATTCATGACGGATTTTCCGGCGAGGTGGATGTTACCACCGTTGGCGCCGCTGGTGCCGGTGAGTGTAGAGTTGGTCTTACCGTTGACAACCGCACCGCCGGACATGTTGAATGTACCGCCGTTCATGTAGATAATACCGCCACGGTACACAAAGCGGTCCTGGGCCAGCTCGGTGGTCAGTGTACCGCCCAGCAGGTTCAGCTTACCGCCGTCAATGTACACAGTACCGCCATTGAGGTGGTCGGTATAACCGACACCGGCTACAGTACCCTCGCCCAGGATGGACAGCTCGCCACCGGACGGCACTGTAAATACACGGTCAGGTCCATTCAGGGTCTTACCTGCAGGCAAATAAAGACACACCTTTTCGCTTATAGACTTCACAGCTGTAAACCCGTGCTTTGCCTCTGCATAGTCATAATAGTAGTGTCCCGCACCAATGCTTTCAGCAGCATCCGCCACCTGGGACATGCCTGTCCAGGTAACTGCCTGCTGGCAGTGGGGGCAGGTTGCAGGCGGTTCTGCTGTGGCAGCCGCTGCTGTTGCTGCCATTGTCACAAAGACAGCCAGCAACACAAAGATAGAAAGTACTACTCTTTTCTTCATAATTGCCTCCTTTTCATTCCTATGCGGTTTTATCCGCAATTTTTCACATATATAGTATAGCATACCCTCGTCGCGATTGCACGATAAAAATCTCTTACCTCCGGTAATAATTTTATATAGGCAAAGTACAGTTGTACTTCTTTGGAATATCTGCTATAATGCAAAAAGTGATGGGAGGGATTTATCGTGACATTTCAGCAAATTCGGTACTTACTGGAAGTCTATAAAACAGGTTCTGTAGCGAAGGCTGCCGCAAACCTGTTCGTCACCCGCCCCGGTGTCAGCCTGTGCATCAACGCGCTGGAAGCCGAGCTGGGTTACGCAATTTTTGTCCGTACCCCTCAGGGCTTGCGTCCCACACCCCAGGGTGAGCAGGCCTTGGCTTATGCCTCACAAATCTTTGAAAACTACCGGCTGATGACCGGTGCTGACCAGCCGGAGCAGCGTCGGATCCAAATTGCTGCGGTCAACTACGAGCCGGTACACAGTGCCACACAACGCCTTTTGAAAGAATATCAGGATGATCCCCATGTTGCATTCAGCTTTTCAGGAGGCACATTGTACTCTGTCCCCAAGCGTTTGAGCCTTTACGAATTGGATGCGGCACTGATCTCCCATTTCGATCGGGATCAGCGATCTTGTTATAAGCAATTGGAGGATAAAAAGCTTCACTGGAAGGTTCTTGGGCAGATCCCCATGGTGCTCTGCATTGGTCCCGGCCATCGGTTATACGAAAAGCCGGATCTGACTCCCGGCGATTTCGAAGGCGAAGTGCTCTTAGATACACCCAGCATGGCTTTCTCCCAAATCTCCTGGATCCAGGACTATGTCAAATTTGATCCCCGCCGGGCTATTTCCTGCAACAGCTATCCCTCGGAGTTGCTGGCCAGTGGAATCGGCTTCTCTATCCGTCGTATTCCCACTTCCAGGGTTATAAACTGCTATAAGCTGCGCTGCATTCCTCTTGGAGGGCTTGCACAGAAGCTGGTTTTCATCACCAACCCCGCCCGACCGCTGGCACCGGAGGCACAACGCTTTCTGGATATTTTGGAAGAAGAGATTGCGCTATTCCAAAATCCCCTGGATGCTCAGAGCAATGGTTAATACCGGTGCTTTCCCATAAAATTTCCCCGCTGATCTTAAGATCAGCGGGGTTGATCATTTTATTCTGCCTCTTCTTCGTCTTCCAGGCTAAACTCCAAAAGCTCACCGCACTTGGGGCACTCGATAGAGCCCTCTTCCAGGGTCTCCTCATCGAAGTCGATGATATTGCCGCAGGCGCACTTTACTTCATAGATGGTAGTCTCCTCATCACCGAAGTCGAAGCCTTCGTCGTCATAGTCCTCGTCGTCAAAATCGTCGAAGTCCTCATCATAGTCATCATCGAACTCATCCTCTTCATCCAGGATGAAATCCTCGATGGCATCCAGATCCTCTTCGATCTCGTCCAGCTCATCGGAAATGGCAATTGTAGTCTCCTCAATATCGGTCAGACGCTTTGTAACATCACAAAGCAGGTCCACGATAGAAGCGATCATCTTGCCCTCGGGTTTCTCGGTATCCAGATTCAGACCATCCATATAGCCCTTCAGGTAAGCTGCCTTTTCAGAAATAGTCATAGAATTCTCCTTACTTTGCACGACCCAGGTACTCACCGGTGGTGGTATCGATCTGGATCTTCTCGCCCTCGTTGATAAACAGAGGAACCTTGACCTCAGCACCGGTCTCCAGAGTTGCAGGCTTCAGGGTGTTGGTAGCAGTGTTGCCAGCAAAGCCGGGCTCAGTAGCGGTAACCACCAGCTCAACAAAGCGGGGAGCTTCGATGCCGAAGACATTGCCCTTGTAGCTCATGACAGTGCAGGTGTCATTTTCCTTAACAAAGCGGAAAGCTTCGCCCAGAGCATCTTCCTCAATGGGAACCAGCTCGTAGGTCTCGGGGTCCATGAAGTAGTACAGACCGCCATCGTTGTAGGAGTACTCCATCTTCTTACGCTCAATGTAAGCGGTGGGATACTTGTCGTTGGGGTTGAAAGTGGTTTCAGTCACGCCGCCGGTGATGACATTCTTCATCTTAACACGGACAAAGGCTGCACCCTTACCGGGCTTAACATGCTGGAACTCAATGATCTGCATGACCTTGCCGTCCATGTCAAAGGTAATGCCGTTTCTGAAATCGCTGACAGAAATCATATTTATTTTCCTCCTAAGATCTGCCCCGCAGTGGGGTCGATTTTACACAGCTTTAGCGCATATATTCTAACCCAAAATACGCGTAATTGCAAGAGCTAAAGCGAATATTTTTACACAATGATCAAGTTTTTGGGGCTCTTGGTAATATTTTCGTAGCCATTTGCCTTGAAAATGATCAAATCCTCAATGCGGACACCAAATTTCCCGGGAATATAGATGCCGGGTTCTGCGGATGCGATCATATTCTCTTCCATGGGAACCTGGCCTGCAGGGTTGCAGTTGGGGGGCTCATGGACCTCCATGCCAAGGCTGTGACCGTAGCCGTGGCCGAAGTATTTGCCGTAGCCGGCATCCTCGATGACTTTTCTTGCAGCCGCATCCACCTCACAACCGGGGACACCGGCTTTGGACGCTGCAATGCCTGCCTCCTGGGCAGCCAGAACGGTCTCATAGACCTTGCGCATCTCATCAGTTGCATATCCCAATGCCACTGTGCGGGTCATATCAGAGCAGTAGCCGCCCAGCAAAACACCAAAGTCCATGGTGATAAAATCCCCTTCCCGGATCACTCTGTCGCCGGCAACACCATGGGGCAGACTGGTATTGGGACCGGAAACCACGATGGGGTCGAAGGACAAGCCTTCCCCTCCATTTTTATAGAGGCAATAGATCAGCTCGGCCTGGAGCTCCTTTTCTGTCATGCCGGCCTTGATCCGGGAAAGCACCTGGTCAAAGGCCTTGTCCGTAATGGCCTGTGCCTGACGGATGCGCGCCAGCTCCCATTCTTCCTTAACACTGCGGAAGCCCTTGATCTTCTGCCCCATAGGGATCAATTCCGCCTTCAGCTCACTGCGGTAAAGCTCATACTCCTCCACAGTCAGATAGCCCTCTTCAAAGCCAAGCTTCTCAATGCCGAAATCTGCAATGGCCTCGTTGAGCAATTTGGTAAAGGGGTTGGCGCGGTCTGTTTCGATCACATCAAAGCCGCGGATATTATTCTGGGCAGACTCAATGTAACGGCTGTCCGTAAAATACCGGCAACCGGCTTTTGTAACGATGGCCACGCCCTCAGCAATGTCAAATTCAGCACCGTAATGCCGGGCATAGCGGCTGGTCAGCAGCAAGCCCAGGGTATCCTGCTCCAGCAGGGACAAGTACTTCTCAAGATTCTTCATAATGTATCCTCCTCTTTTCACCGGCCAAGCGGAAAGGGATCTCCGCTACATGCCGCAATTTCAGCCAAATTGTATGATTGTGGATCGCCCGCACCAGAATGGAACAAACTCCGGCACAATTGGCGCCCAATACATCCGTATAGATCTGATCACCTGCCAGCGCACAGGCAGAGGGCAGCTCCCCGTATTTTTCCATGCATCTGCGGATTCCCTCCGGAAAGGGCTTGCGGGCGTGGGTGATGCAATCAAGCCCGTGTTCCCGGCAGAACTTTCGTACCCGGGGCTTTTTGCTGTTGGAGACTATGCACAGCCGGACCCCTGCCTTTTGCACATCGGCAAACCACTGCAGCACCTGATCTTGGGGGATATCCGTTGTGTAAGGTACGATGGTATTGTCAAAATCCAGCATAAGCAAATGCACACCCCTGGCGGCAAGCGTCTCCGGCCGCAGCTGGGTGATGCTATCCGCCACAACATCCGGAAGCAAAGAAAAAGACATACACACAAGCCTCAATTCATAAGATTATGCAGATATTATAACACAGGCGGTGATATTTGTCCATGTCATTATGCTGTTATCTTGCCATGACGGCAGCCGAGTTTTACGCACAGCAGGATTTGCCCTCCGGTATCGCCTGGATGGCCTGCCATTTTTCCGTTTATGGCACAGGTCTTACCAATCTGCCTCCGCAATTGCCGGAAAACAGCTTGGTGATCCTCAACGACCGGATCCCGGCACTTAACCATGATCCGGTCCGAATCCGCGCTCAGCTGGAAGAACTTGCGCAGCGGCAGCATATCAGCGGGATCCTGCTGGATCTGCAGCAGCCCAACGACCCCACATTAGCTGCTGTGGTCAAAGAGCTGACACGGTCCCCTCCCTGCCCCATTGGGGTCACGCAGAGCTACGCTAAGGATACAAGCTGTGCTGTTTTTCTTCCGCCGCCGGCACTGAACAAGCCTTTAAAAAGCCACCTTATCCCCTGGGAGGGCCGGGAGATCTGGCTTGAGGCTGCAACGGAAAGCACGAAAATCGATGTTACGAGCAAAGGCAGTTTCTTTACGGAGCTTTCAGAATCCGCGACAAAGGAGACCGCCTTCACCGACTCCCGGCTGCACTGCAGATACAGCATGGACATCAGAGCGGATTGTGTCACCTTTTCTCTTCACCGTGACAAGCAGCAGCTGCAGCTGCTGCTGGAAGAAGCGGAAGCCCTGGGTGTCAACCAAGCCATCGGGCTATATCAGCAGCTGCATCCCTGGAAATGACAACCGACCCGGAGTTTTCTCCGGGTCGGTGCTCTTATTTATTCAGTTCCCACAGCTTGACCTGTTCTGCCTTTTCATACAGACGCAGATAGCTGTCGTAGCGGGTCTTTTCTACCTCCGAAGCATCTACTGCCTGTCTGACACAGCAGCCCGGCTCTGCACGGTGAGAACAGTCATGGAATTGACAGTTACCCAAAAACGGTGCAAAATCCGGAAATGCATACTGCAGATTCTCCTTCAAAAGAACATCCATTTGCTCTGTATCAAAGGAGGAAAAGCCCGGTGTATCCGCCACAAAGGTATCCTTATCCAGGCAGAACAGCTCCACATGACGGGTGGTATGCCGTCCTCTGCCCAGCTTCTCAGACACCTCACCGGTGGCAAGGGCCAGGTGGGGGCACAGTGCATTGAGCATGCTGCTTTTGCCAACACCGGTATTTCCGGTAAAGGCTGTGAGCTTGCCCCGGATCAATTGGCGCAGTTCCTCTACGCCCTCACCGGTTTCCGCACTGGCGCGAATCACAGGAAAGCCTGCGTGGGTATAGATACGGACAAGGTCTGTGGCAGGATCCAGATCGCACTTGTTCACGCAAATGTAAACAGGTACATCCTGGTCACCGGCAATGGCTGCCACACGGTCGATGAGAAACGGCTCTGTCACCGGATTCACATTGGCAGCAAACACTACCAGTGCATCCACATTGGCCACCGCAGGGCGGACAAAGCGATTCCTCCGGGGCAGGATCCTTTCCACCATGCCCTTCCCTTTTTCAATGGATATCTCCACTTCATCTCCGGTCAGAGGGCTCATGCCGGTGCGGCGCAGGGCGCCTCTGCCACGGCAGGTAACGGTCCCAGACTCTGTCTGCACATCATAAAAGCCACTGAGGCTGCGGACGATCCGCCCGGTCTGATTGCCTTTTATCATTCAAACGGCACCTTCTCGATCCAGGCTTCCATATCCTCAATGATCACCTCATAGTAAACCAGGCCAGAGCCGGTTTGATCCTTGATCGTAACAGAGGCAGTTCCCTGCTCAACCGTTTCATCAAATACCACAGCATTGCCGCACTTGACCTGGACCCGGCAGCTCCCCTCATTGGCTGCACCCTTCAGGTCCAAAACCACATCCTTTGTGACCGTGGGAGCGCTGGCAGGCCCCTTGGAGACGTACAGTACCAGGCGGGCATTGACATCGATCTTATCACCCGGGTTTACCACCTGCTGTCCGATCTTCATCTCGATGACAGTTTCCTTTTCCGCATCGCTCTCCACAGGCTCCAGTTCATAATTTGTAAATTCGTCATCATTCAGGATGGACACTGCCCGGTCCACGGAAAGGCCGATGATGTTCTTTACCGCCACCAGCTTCGGGCCTTTGCTGACATACAGGGTGACCTTCTGACCAGTCTTCAAAGAAGCGCCCTTTTCCGGATCCGTACGGATCACATCACCGGCAGCGACCACAGAATCATACTCTTCTTCCACCTTGATCTCCAGGTCCAGCTCCTGGCTGTTCAGCACCTTTTTGGCGCTTTCTTCCTTATCTCCTGTGACATCCGGCATGGATACCGTTTTGATTTGCACACCCTCGCTGACATACAGGGTGACCTCCTGGCCCACAGACAGTTCTGTCTGCGCGGCAGGCTCTGTCCGGATCACATTGCCAGCAACCACAGTATCGTGGTTTTCCCGCTCCACATTGATGTGCAGATTCAAATTCAGATTTAAAAGGCTTCTTTCCGCCTGGGAAAGCTCCCAATCCGTCACATCCGGCATATGGACGATCTCCACTGCTTTTCCAAGGCTGACCGTGACATAAATGGCATTGGAATTATTCTTCTCGATCTGATCTCCTGCCTTGGGGTTCTGATCAATGATCTGACCGGCCTCGTAGTCGTTATCATGGACTTCCCGATCAATCTTGATCTCAAAATCTGCGTAGTTAGGCAGGTCCTTATATACCTTTCCCACCAAATTGGGAACATCGATCAGCGTAGGCTTTGCGCCGGTCCCGCCACTTAGCAGGACAAACAGGAATACGGCAACCGCAATGACCATTACCACAGAGCAAGCAATAATTGCGATGGTCGCGACATTGCTGCGGCTTTCCTCTTCCTCCCTTTTACGCTGACGGGGCGGCTGCTTGCTGCCTCTGTCGGGATTGCTGGGAGGTCTTCTGCGCTGGGGATTGGGCGGTCTGTGCTCACCGGATTTGGCGCTTGCCACCCGCTCCGCTGTTGATGGACGGGAAGGTGTTTCCAGTACCAGCGGCGGCTTCGGCAATTTGGTCACCTCGTCCAGAGGCGGTGTGTTATAGTCAAAGAGCATTGCCGGAGATTTACGGAACTCATCCAGATCCCGGAGCATCAAAGTTGCTGTGGTGTACCGGTCGGCAGGTTCATGGGCCATTGCCTTCATGATGATCTGCTCCAGACCGCCGGGAATGTTGGGATTCAGCGTGGAGGGCATTGCCGCGCCACCGTTAATGTGCTGAATCGCAACCGCCACCGGAGATTCTCCGTCATAGGGCGGTCTGCCGCTCATCATCTCATACATCACAACGCCCAGGGAATAGATATCAGAGCGGTTATCCACTCTGCCGCCCTTGGCCTGCTCCGGGGAGATGTAGTGCACAGAGCCCAGTGCTTCTTTGGTCAAGGTGTTGCCCTTGGACATCATGCGGGCAATGCCGAAGTCCGTAACCTTAACAGATCCGTTTTTCAGTACCATCACATTGTGGGGCTTAATGTCCCGATGTACGATCCCGCGGCTATGGGCATGCTCCAGTGCCTTTGCGATCTGAATGGCAAAGTGCAAGGTTTCCTTCCAGTTGAGCACACCCTTTTTCTCCATGTACTGCTTCAGCGTAATACCATCGATCAGTTCCATAACGATGTAATCCGCGCTGATGGATGTGGAGACATCATAGATGGAAACGATATTCGGATGACTCAGCATCGCGACAGCCTGGCTTTCCGAGTGGAAGCGGCGGCGGAATTCTTCATCCTCCAAAAAATCGTCCTTCAGAATCTTAATTGCTACCAATCGATTCAATCTGTGGCAGCGCGCTTTATATACAACAGCCATACCGCCGGTTCCGATGACCTCCAGGATCTCGTACCGGTTATCCAGCAGGCGTCCAATATACTTATCCATAAGAAACTCCTTTCGCAACCGGTGTCAGACCTGTATCAGAACACAGGTGACATTGTCCGGTGCTCCCCGGTTCTTGGCAATCTCCAAAAGACGCTGGCAGCTGCTCTGTCGGTTCGCACCGTGAACCACCTCAAACAGCAGCTCCTGCTCGTCCAGCAAATTCGACAAGCCGTCTGTACACAGCAGCAGACATTCTCCGTCAGACAATCTTTTGTGGTAAATATCGCATTCCACCACAGGCTCTGTACCGATGGCCCGGGTGATCAGATTCTTTCCGGGGTACCTTTTTGCCTGCTCCGGCTGCAGCTCTCCCCGGGAGATCATCATCTGGACCAGGGAGTGATCCACCGTAAGCTGTCCCACACCGTCGGTATTGATACTATATGCCCGGCTGTCACCAACATTAACTATGGTTGCGCTCTTCCCCTGGATCAGCACCGCCACCAAGGTGGTGCCCATTCCGGTAAATTCCTCAAACTGCTGCGCCTGATCAAACACAGTAAAGTTTGCCAGCTTCACCGCTCCCTGCAGCATCTGATCCACTTTTTCAGGATCCATGTCCGGCTTCCAGGTGCGCTTGACTTCCTGCATGAATACATCCACCGCCAAAGTACTTGCCACATTGCCGGATTTTGCACCACCCATTCCGTCACAGACCGCACACAGCAATGCACCCTTGCCCAGACTCTCGATCTGATAGGCATCCTGATTCTGTACCCGGGTGCAGCCGGGGTCGGTAATTGCCCAATACTGCATAACGCAACACTCCTTTCGTGCTTTAACAGTCGCGTTTTTCTTTTGTATACTTTCTTCGCAGCTGCCCGCAGGAAGCATCAATGTCTCCTCCTAAGGTTCTGCGAACCGTCGCCGGGATACCGCCTTCCTCCAGCATTTGCTGAAAACGCATGACAGCCTGTCGCGTGCTGGGCTTCAGCGGACTTTCCTCCACATGGTTCAGCGGGATCAGATTCATATGCGCCGGCAGTCCCTTCAAGCGACGAAGCAGGGTTTTTGCCGCCTCCGGCGTATCGTTCACGCCGTTGATCATGGCATATTCAAAAGAGATCCTTCTGCCGGTTATTTCATAGTAGCGTCTGCAGGCCTGCAGCAGCTCCTCTGTGGGATAGGCTTTATTCACCGGCATGATGGTATTGCGGATCTCATCTGTCGGGGCATGCAAAGATACCGACAAGGTCAGCTGCAGCTTCTTCTGTGCCAGCTTGTCGATACCGGGCACCAGGCCGCAGGTGGACAGGCTGATATGCCGCATTGAAATATTCATTCCCTCAGGGCTGTTGACAAGCTCCAAAAAGCGCATCACATTGTCGAAGTTATCCAGCGGCTCTCCAATGCCCATCAGCACAATATGTGACACCGGCAGGCCCGATTCCACCTGGGTAAAAAGCACCTGGTCCAGCATCTCGTAGGGCTCCAGGGGGCGCACCAAACCGCCCAAGGTCGAGGCGCAGAATGCACAGCCCATCCGGCAGCCCACTTCTGTAGAAATACACACTGTATTTCCATAGTGATAGCGCATCAAAACCGTTTCTACGCAGTTGCCGTCCGCCAGCTCCCACAAATACTTGATCGTGCCGTCTTTTTGGGACTCCTGTTTCCGGACCACACCGGGTACTTTGAAGGGGTAGTCCTTCTTCAGAAGATCCCGCAGGGCCTTCGGTATGTTGGTCATCTGATCATAATCAGTGACACCCTTATGCAGCCAGGTATACACCTGCTTTGCGCGAAAGGCCGGCTGCCCCATCTGGCGGAACAGCTCCCCCATCTGCGCAAGGGTCATGGATTTGATATGGTTCATGATTGGATCCTTCTCATACGGCAGATAAAAAAGCCGTCGGTATCATATTCACCGGGCACCAGCGCCAGCATCCCGCTTGTATTGGCAGGAAACACATCCGGCAGTGGCAGCGGCTCTAAAACAAAATCCTTGTTTTCCTTCAAAAATGCCTCCACCACGCCCTCATTCTCCTTGCGAAGCAGCGTACAGGTGGAATACAGAAGCAGGCCACCCGGCTTTACATACCGGGCCTGATTCTTTAAGATCGACAGCTGCAGCTTCGGCAGTTCGTTCATGGTATCCGGGTCCTTATAGCGGATATCCGGTTTTTTCCGGATAATGCCGTAACCGGAACAGGGCACGTCTGCGATAACAACATCCATTTTTGCTTCCCACTGGGGAACAAAAGACGAAGCATCCTGGACCTTGGCGGTCACATTGGCAAGGTTAAGGCGCTGTGCACCCTTGCGGATCAATGCGATCTTATGCTCATGCACATCACAGGACAGGATCTCACCGGCACCGCATATTGCCGCAGCAAAGGTTTTTCCACCGGGAGCTGCGCAGCAATCCAAAACACGGGCACCGCCGGGGATCTGCGCACAGAGTACACTCAGCTTTGCCGCAGCGTCCTGCACATAAAACAGGCCCTCGTTAAAGGTATCCAGCTGCTCCAGATTTCCCGTTCCCGACAGGATAAGGCAATCCTTCAGCCAGGGATGGGGCTCAACCGTTACCCCTGCGGCCTGCAGCCGGTCGGTCAATTCCTGCGTGGTAAGGCGCAGCGTGTTCACCTGGATCACCATAGGAACAGCAGCGTTGTTGGCTGCGAGCATCGGTTCCAGCCGTTCCTGCCCCACATACGCAGACAACGCCTGTATCAGCTTTTCCGGATGGGAATACTTGTCACACAATTCCGCGGGAGGCTGCAAGCTGCCCATGGTGCGGACCGCATTGCGCAGCACACCGTTGACCAGCCCCGGGGCATTACGCAGCTTTTTGCAGTATTTCTTCGCCAGGGTGACGGACTCATTCACCGCAGCGCTCTGTGGGATCTTGTCCATATGGTAAAGCTGATAAAGCCCTAAGTGCAGGATGTCCCGCAGCGCAGGATGCAGATCCTTCAGCTTGCCTTTGAGCAGCTGTTTTAAGTAAAAATCCAGCTGTGCACGGTTTTGCAGAACCCCGTAGCACAAGCGGGATGCCAAAGCAGCCTCTCTTGGGTCCAATTTGTCTCTGGCGGTATATTCTTTGAAAACACTGTTCGACCAAGCACCGTTTTTGCGGCAGGCGATCAGTACATTCAAGCTTGTTTCACGCGCACCCATAATTACAGCTCCAAGGGATGTCCCCGGAAATAATCCGGTGCGCTCATGCGCTTTCCGCCCTCAGCCTGCAAAGAACGGATCTCGATCACGCCCTCACCGCAGGCCACCTGCAGGCCGGTTTTGGTAAGGGCCAGCAGCGTGCCGGGCTTTGCCTCCGTAGCCATATCGGTCAGCGCAGTTGCGTGGATCTTAAACTTCGTCCCAGCAAGCTCTGCAGTGGCAACCGGCCAGGGATGCAAGCCCCGCACATGGTCATGGACCTGTTGGGCTGTTTTGTTCCAATCGATGGGGCACATGGTCTTATCCAGCATCGGCGCGTAGGTAACCAGGCTTGGATCCTGGGGAACCGCTTTCACATCCCCCTTATCCATTGCGCCCAGCGTCCGGCTCAGCAGATCCGCGCCCAGCACCGCAAGGCGGTCCAGCAGCTGTCCTGCTGTCTCGTCCGGTCCGATGGGGGTTTCTGCCGTATCAATGATATCACCGGCATCCATTTCCCGGCACAGGTACATTGCTGTTACACCGGTGGTTTTCTTTCCATCCAGCACTGCCCACTGATAGGGAGCAGAGCCCCGGTAAGCCGGCAGCAGACTGGCATGGATATTGATGCAGCCCTTGGGAGGAATGTCCAGCACGCGCTGGGGCAGGATCCGCCCGTAGGCAACCACGGCAACCACATCCGGCTGCAATGCGCGCAGCTGCTCCACCGTTTCATCTTCCCGGAAATTCTCCGGCTGGAAAACCTGCAGACCGTTGGCAAGTGCCACCTCTTTTACCGGAGAAAAGGCCAGCTTCATACCCCGGTTTTTCGGTCTGTCAGGCTGGGTATATACGCCAACCACCTCAAAACCGTCAGCTATGATCCGCTTTAAGCAGGTAGCTGCAATATCCGGTGTTCCCATAAATACGATCCGCATAGTATCATTCCTCCGAAATTATTCGTCAAAAGACAGCTCCTCTTCTGTCAGGAAACGCTCCATGATCTGGGTATAGAGGATGCCGTCCAAATGGTCCAGCTCATGGCAGAAGCACCGTGCAATCAATTCCTCGCCCTCGGCCTCGTACCAATTTCCGTTGCGGTCCTGTGCCCGCACCTTTGCGTAATAGGGGCGCTTCACCAAACCATAGCGTCCCGGGACGCTTAGGCAGCCTTCCGCACCCACCTGATCACCGGAGGTTTCCACCAGTGTCGGATTGACAAGCTCCAGGATCTCCTCTCCGGTGTCCACCAGCACCACCCGGCGCAGGATCCCTACCTGCGGCGCTGCCAAACCAACACCACCGGAATCCACCAGTGTTTGCTGCATATCGTCCAAAAGCTTATGGAGCTTTGCATCAAAAGTTTCTACCGGCTTGCAAACTTTATGCAGTGCCGGCTCACTGTCTGTGAGAATTTTACGAAGTCCCATATCGTTCCCTCTTTCTATTCAAACCCGTTCACATCCACAAAGGCAGAAATGCCCCGGTTCTCCCGGTCCTGGGAAAACTGTCGCAGCAAATGCGCCAGCAGCAGCCGAAGCTGTCTGGTCATTCGACACCGCAGTGTCAGACGGTAACGGTAATTGTAGTTGATTTTAGGTACAGGACACGGTGCCGGTCCTAACACCGAACACTGCTCCGTGCTGTATGGCTGCTGGGAGAGGCACATCCGCAGGCTGTCACGCAGCTTTGCTGCGCCCCGAAGAACCGCTCCCTCCTCCTGCCCGATCACCGTAACGGTTGCCAGGTCGCCAAAGGGCGGACAATTCTGCACCTTACGCAAGCCAAGCTCCAACCGGTAGAAGCCTTCATAATTCTGCTCTGCCGCCAGTGTGATGATCTTGTGCTCCGGTACCATCGTCTGGATCATCGCTGTACCTGCCGCATCACCACGGCCTGCACGGCCCACCACCTGGGTAAGCATATTGAAAGTCGTTTCTGCCGCCCGGAAGCTTTCCGTGTAAAGGCTCAGGTCCGCATCCAGGACACCGACCAGGGTCACATCCGGAAGGTTCAATCCCTTTGCCACCATCTGTGTACCGATGAGCACCGGGATCTTTTCCTGCTTGAATCGGTCCAGGATCTTCTCGTGGGTATTGGCGGCATTGACCGTGTCTGCGTCCATTCTCTCCACTTGCATTCCGGGAAACACCGCCTCCAGCTCCTGCTGGACCTTTTGTGTGCCTGTGCCGATGCGCTTCATCGTGCCGCCGCATTTGGGGCAGGAAGCCGCAGTACGCTGAGAGTAGCCGCAATAGTGACACATCAGCCGTTCATTGGCACTATGATAGGTAAGCCTTGCATTGCATCGGGGGCATTCCGGTGTTTCGCGGCAATCCACACATACCAGTGCACGGCTGTTTCCCCGTCTGTTTAAAAACAGGATGGTCTGCTTACCTGCTTCGCAGGTCTGTCCAATGGCATCCTGCAAGGGATAGCTGACCGACAGATCGTTACCGTTTTTCAGCTCCTGCCGCATATCCACGATCTGCACACGGGGCAAGGGTTTTCCGTTATAGCGCTTTTTCAGCGTATACAGCCGGTAAACCCCAGTTCGGGCATAAAACATCGTCTCCACGCAAGGTGTGGCAGAGCCAAACAGGACCAGTGCCCCTTCCTTGCTTCCGCGCCACAATGCCACCTCTTTGGCATCATAGCGGGGGGTATTTTCTGATTTATAAGAGTGCTCCTGCTCTTCGTCCAGGATCACCAGCCCCAGGGATCTGCAGGGGGCAAATACAGCGGAACGGGTACCAATGATCACAGACGCATCGGCGTTGCGTATCCGTTTCCACTGGTCATAGCGCTCAGTGGCCGGCAGGCTGCTGTGCAAAACCGCAACATGCTCACCAAAATACGCTGCCATCAACCCCAACAGCTGCGGGGTCAATGCGATTTCCGGGACCAGCAGCATTGCTTGCTTTCCCTGTGCAATGCACTGCTGGATCAGCCGGATATATACAGATGTCTTTCCGGATCCGGTGACACCGTGCAGAAGGGCCGCACCGGGCTTGGGCTCTGCCATTTGGCCGGAAAGCCCTTCGAATGCCGCCTGCTGCTCCTCATTGAGCTGCAGAGGACCATCAATTTGGGCTGGCTGGATCTGGCGGCAGCGAAATGCAGCCCGCTGGGACAAGGTAACATAGCCCAGCGCTTCCAGCCTTTTTACGGTAGCGGGTTTTGCGCCTGTAAAATAGCACAGCTCCTTGACGCTGACCGTTCCCATGCTGCACAGCAGCTCCAACACAGACTTTTGCATGGCGGCAGACCGGGGTCTTCCTTCTGCGTAGGACATTGCCTCCTCGGCAGGAACTGCCAAGGTCGCAATTTTCTCCGTCTTGTCTGCGGTGCGACGCAGATAGTCACGCTGCGCACGGATCCACTTTTTCCGCAGCAGATAGGAAACAACACGGTCAAAATCGCAATCGGGTGACACGGCAGAACGCAAAAGCTGGCCGTCTGCACCTCCGCCGCAATCCGCAAGCAGCTGCAAAAGCAGCTTTGCATCTTGGTCTTTGGGCGGTTTCTCCTGCCAGGCTCTGTCTTCTGTCAGGGAATAGGAATCCTTCGCCTGAAACCAAATCCCCGCAGGAAGCATTGCCCGGATGGCATCATAAAAGGTACAAAAGTACCGTTCCCGCATAAAGGCAGCCAGCCTCAGCATTGAGTCGCTGAGCATCGGTTCTGCATCCAGGGCAAAGTCCACAGGCTTCAAGCCTTCCGGATCCCCCGGCTCTACAGACAGCACAACACCTTCTGTGCGGCGGTTACTTCTGCCAAAGGGCACCTGCACACGCATACCGGGCAGCAAGGCCTGCTGATCCGCAACGGTGTAAGAATAGGGCTTGTCAATAGCAAAATTTGCCGCAGCAACAGCAATTTTAGCAATCATAAAGCCCCTCCTCACTCTGCATTTGTATGCAGATTATTTCATGTATTCTTCTTTCAGTGTTGCAGAAAGCTTGCCGTCGGCAACCTCTTTGATGGCCAGGGTCACGGGCTTCTCCGGGAGTTCTTCCTGGAAGGTCTCTGCTTCCTGAGCCAGCTGTCTTGCGCGCTGCGCAACAACATTCACCAAAAGGTAACGGCTCTGTACATTTTTCAAAAGATCAGCTACGGGGGGGTAAAGCATAATTCATTTCCTCCAATTTTATTATCGACGGAATGTTCGTTCCGTTCAGGCTTTCGTATTTTCCATGATCTGCAGGATCTTGCAGGCGCAGGCATCCACCTCATCGTTGGTAACCACATGATCGTACTGCTTGCTCTGCTCCATTTCCCACTGGACTCTGTCCAGGCGCAATGCGATCTGCTCTTCCGAGGTATCCCCTCTGCCGCGCAGCCGCCGCTCCAGTTCTTCCAGGGACGGCGGTGCAATAAAGATCAGCACCGCATCCGGACGCTGCTTACGCACATTAAATGCACCGTTTGGTTCAATGTCCAAAATGACGCTTCCCTTTTCCAGCTTTTCTTCCAGCTGGGTCTTGGGCGTACCGTAGTAATTGCCCATGTGGGCATCATACTCCACAAATTCGTCCCTTTGGATCATGTCCTCAAATTGGGCATGGGATACAAAATAATAGCTTACAGCCTCGATCTCACCCGGCCGGGGCGGGCGGGTAGTTGCAGAAACAGAGAAGCAAATGTCCTCTCTGCCCTGCATGACCTTCGCCAGCACAGTGCTCTTACCGACACCGGAAGCACCGGAGATCACAAACAGCTTTCCTTTACGCATGCTCAGCCTCCTGTGATTCATTTTTCTCTTCCCAGCGTGTTGCCAATACATCCGTGGTCATTGCCGAAAGGATCACATGGTCCGTGTCCATCAGGATCACCGATTGCGTCTTGCGGCCATAGGATGCATCGATCAGCATGCCCCGTTCTCTTGCCTCCTGCACCACACGCTTGATGGGGGCAGAATCCGGGTCAACCACCGCCAATATACGACGCGCTGCGACCATACTCCCAAATCCGATATTGATCAGCTTCATAGGCGCACCTTACTCAATATTCTGGGTCTGTTCGCGGATCTTTTCCAGCTCCGCTTTAATATCCACCACGATACGCGCCAGCTTCACATCGGTACACTTGGAGCCGATGGTATTGGCCTCACGGTTCATCTCCTGCAGCAGGAAGTCCAGCTTTCTGCCTACAGCGCCGCCTGCACTGAGCATCGTATTCATCTGCTCCAGGTGGCTGCGCAGGCGAACCGTTTCCTCATCCACCGCAACCTTATCTGCGAAAATGGCAGCTTCTGTCAGAATGCGGCTCTCATCGATGGAGGTATTGGCCAGCACCTCCTGCAGCTTTGCTTCCAGGCGGGCGCGATAGTCCACGACGGTCTGTGCATTCCCCTGCTCTACCTGGGCTACCAGCTCCAGGATCGTCTGCCCACGGGTGCGGAGGTCTTTATCCAGGGCCTGTCCTTCCGTGCTGCGCATGGCATCGTAGCCGGCCAGTGCGCTGGAAACCACAGACAAAAGGTCAGCCTGCAGCTGCTCTTCATCCACCTCCGGTTTTTCCACCAAAAACACCTCCGGAAGGCGAGACACTGTGGATACGCTGATATCATCTGCAACACCGTACTGGTCCACCATCTGACGCATTGCCGCCAGGTAGCCACTGAGCACATTGGTGTTCAGGCTGATCTTAGACTCATCTCCGCCTTCCGTGTGGACAGAGATAAACACATCCACTTTACCACGGGAGACAGATTGCTTAACTGCCTGCTTTACGGCATCCTCTGCAAAAGACACAAGTCTGGGCAGCCGCACAGAGCAATCCAAATAGCGATTGTTTACGGAGCGGATCTCCACTGTAAATTCTCTTCCGTTGACCGTTTCAACCGCCCGGCCATAGCCGGTCATACTTTTAATCAAGGTCATGATCCCCTTTTCCTTCGGTTTGGGCCGTGAAGCCGAAACCGGTAATGGTGTATACTGTTTTCTTTTTCTTTACGACCCGTCGGTCGTAGATTCCGGCCAGAACGATGCCCAAAAGGAATCCCACTATGCCGCCTGCTGCTCCGCGATCCCAAAGCAGATACGCTGCGCAGTACCCTGCAAAAAACAGAGCCAGCGGCAAAAGGTACAAAATCGCAGCGGCAGCCAGCACAGGGCCGCTTTTGGCACGGATGGTCACCACCTGACCCGGCTGGGCTTGGATGGGATTTTTTGCCGTTAAGAGCATTTGCTGCTGAACTGCACCGCAGCCGGAGCATTTATGACAATCTCCGGAGCAGGCACTTTGCCGCACATGCAGTACCTGAGCAGTGCCGTCATCATTGAGCTTTTGTACCCGGACAAGCTGCTGCATCAGCTATTTCCCTTCTTTTCACGGACGGTTGCCGTCACCTGATAAGCGCCCACCGCACCGACATCCGCCACGCTTGCACGAATGTCCGCTTTCACTGTGGCTGTTCCGATCTGTGCGTTTGCAAAATCTACCGTTACAGTGATGTCAGTATCCTTCAGGGCTTCCATCTTATCCGCAGGACCGCGCATCTGGATGTCCAGCACCTGGGTGATCAGATCCACCTCAAGTCCCTCCGGGACATTGGCTGCCTTGATATTCTTCACTGTAAGGGATTTGGTTGCCAGGTCCAGGAATTTCACATCTACGGTAACCTCCGAAACACCGGTTTCATTGGTCACACCCTCCGGCAGCTTGATGGGGAAGGTCAGCACTTCGTCTGCGGCCATATTGCCCAGCTCGATGGTGCCCAGCTCCAAAGACTCCATGCCTTCCAGCAAATTATCATTGCCGGAGATCCGGATGGTCTGCGGGTCAATGGTAACGGAAGTGGTGCTACCGGTCGCACCGCCGCCTTCCACCACATTTACCACCAAGGAGATCTCCTTCACCCGGACGATCCGCAGGATCAGGGATACAGCCTCCACATCCGTGGTGACCATCTGCACATCCATGGGATTTCCGTCACGGTCACACAGCATGTAAGTGAATGTTTCGCTGATACTCTCGACCCGCTGGTTCAGGTCCACCTGGATCTGCGCCGACGCAATGTTGTCCACAACAGATTTCGGGCCTGTCACATTTACGGCTTCATGGTCCAAAACAGCATTCTCTTTATCTGCCAGGAAATCCTCAGGCAGATTGCCGCTGTAAACAATTTCAACCGGGATCTCCTTGCTGATCCGCTCTTCTACCTCCACCATAATGGCAACCGGGTTCTGACTCAGTACATTGATGGCACCGGAGGCAACATCACCGGGATAAGAAGGGGTAAAACGCAGGCTGTGGACACCCGGATCATAGATCCTGGAGACATCTGCGGTCAGTGTGATATTGGAGCTGTTCAGCTTATCCAAATCGGTACGGTTGCCCTCCAAATGCAGGGAGACCGTAGGAATGACCTTTGATGTGATCATCAATCCCCGATCCTGCAGCAGCGTTTCCCCCTGCAGGGTCACGGTTACATTCTGATAGTGTCTGTCTGAATTGGGGCTAACGACAGTGACAACATAAACCCAAAGGCCCAATGCGATCGCAACGGACAAAAGTGCTGTCAAAATCTTACGTTTCATCCTCGTTGCCTCCATTCTCCTTCTTATGCAGCTTCTGGCGCAGCTTCACCACAATGCCCTCTTCCTGGTCCTTTTCCTCCGGGCACAGCTCATTTTTCAGAAGGCGCTCCAATGTCTGCGGTGCCAAATGGCGCTTAAGCATGCCGCCTACTGCCACAGAGATCGCACCGGTCTCCTCAGAGACGATCACCACCACTGCATCTGAGACCTCACTCATACCCACCGCTGCACGATGCCGTGTACCCAGATCCACATTCAAGCGGTCACTGGAGGACAGGGGCAATACGCAACCGGCTGCGCTGACCCGTCCGTCACGGATGATCATAGCACCGTCATGCAGGGCAGCCTTGGGAAAAAACACATTGCGGATCAACGCCTCAGACACCTGGGCATCGATCAAAGTGCCGGTCTTGAAATACTCATCCAGCCGGTTGGTCCGGGCAAAGACGATCAGTGCGCCTACCCGCTCACGGCTCATGACTTCACAGGCAACGACGGTCTGGTGGATCACCGGGACCATCTCCTGCTCTACCCTACGTACACCAAAGAATTCCTTGATCTTTATGTTGCTCATGTGGTCGATTATCCGACGCAGCTCCGGTTGGAACAGAACAACAATGGCGATCAGACCAACTGCCAGCAGCTGACTCAGAATAAAACTCAGGGTGTTCAGCTCCAGCAATGTGGTCAGCCAGGACACCACCAGAACGATCCCCACCAGCCAGGCGATCCGGGCTGTTCCGGTAGAGCGGAAGATCGGCAATAATTTATAGATCAAAAATGCCACGATCACGATATCCAGAATATCTGTCAACTGCATAGCAGGCAGATTTTGCAGCATTGTTTTAATATATTCCATAACTGCCTCCAACCTCTTTTCTTTGGCAAATCACCCAATTGGCATAACAAGCCTATTATCTATCCTATTATAGCGGATTGCGCTCTGTATAGCAATAGTTATTCAAAATTTTTTTACATCTTCAGCAGCTGTTTTACCGCCTTCAAAAAGCATTGGGTCTGCTTTTCTGTGGCATTGTGACCAAAGCTGACACGGACCGTCCCTGTATCCAAAGTTCCCGCGCTCTCATGGGCCAGGGGTGCACAATGCAGGCCGGCCCGCACTGCGATCCCTTTGTTGGACAGCGCTCCGGCAAAGTCCTCGCAATCCCGGGTGACAAAGGAAACTGTTCCGCTTTGGTGCGCTCCCCGGAATACCTGCAGCCCCATCGCCTCCAAGGCTGCACCGCAGGTCTGCGCCTCATGCCGCTCCAACTCCGCAATGTGCCGGATCCCCACCTGTTCCAAATAGGAGATCCCCGCCTGAAGCCCAGCGATCCCAGGCACATTCATGGTCCCCGCCTCCGCAGCATCCGGCAAAAAATCCGGCATGGTCAGCGGCACAGAATTGCTCCCGGTCCCTCCGTGCAGAAGGGGTTGCGGCACATGATCACAAAGCAGAAGTCCGGTTCCCTGGGGTCCCAAAAGGCCCTTGTGCCCCGGCATGGCAATATAGTCTGCCCCCAAAAGCGCAAAACGCACCGGTAAGATCCCCGCGGATTGCGCTGCATCGATGATAAAGGGAACCCGGTAGCGTCTGCAAAGGGATGCCATTTGTTCCACCGGCAAAATATATCCGAACACATTGGAAACATGGGTAAATACTGCTGCATCCGCACCCATTTGCAGGGCTTTTTCGAATTCTTGCAGCGTATCATCCCAATCAAAAAGCTTTCTCCCCGCCACCCGGATCTTCGCGCCCAGTGCATACAAGGGGCGTCGGACCGCATTGTGCTCAAACCCAGTGATCACCACCGTCTGTCCCGGTGACACAAGGCTCTTAATGGCAATATTTAATCCATGGGTGCAGCTGGTGGTCAGCACCACCTGCTCCAATGCGCAATCAAAAAATCCGGCTGCGGTCTGCCTGCACCGGTATACCTCCCGATCTGCTGCCATCGCAGCCAAATAGCCACCGCGACCGGGGCTGGCGCAGGTCTGCATGGCCCGCTGCACCGCCTGGATCACCGGCAAGGGCTTGTGAAAGGATGTTGCTCCGTTATCCAAATAGATCATATCTGCATTTCCTCAACCGCACCGTCCTCACCGCAAAGGTAGGCTTTCCGGAAATTCAGCTTTCTGCCGCGCAGAAGCGACACACAGCGCGGCACATCCTGGGGACGCAGGCGCAGGCTGTATCCGCAGCCCTGCTCCTCCATCCATCGGGGCGTGCGCTGTAAAGTGCAGCCGATCCCAGCTCTCTTCAGGGCACTCTCTGCCTGCTGCGCAGGCGTTACCGAGCGAAAGGTGATCAAAGAATATTTCATATACAGAAACCTCCCCGGAACAAACTATGTCCGGGGAGGCGGAAATGTGTAATTATCGGTGATTTTTTGTAAAAAGCTTCCACAAGCACCAGCCAATGGCGGCGCCAATTATATTCAGGATCAAGTCATCAATGTCGCAGCTGCCCAAGGCTGTGGCATACTGAGAAGCTTCCACCGCAGCGACGGTCAGCACCGCCCAAAGCATGGTCTTCCAAAATGCGCGGACCGACTTCCAGATGCCAGGCAGCAGAATCCCAAGAGGTACAAACATGACCACATTGCCCGCCAGGTTGATAAACGCATGACGCACAAGATAGGCCCGGTCCGAGGAAAGCAGCATCTTAAGGTACTGGCGCAGTGTATACAGAGGGATGAAGTTAACATTCCGTACCCCTTCCTCCGCACCGTCCATACGCTGCCCAAAGAGAAGCCAGATCATCAAAGCGGCATATCCAAGGAATAGGATCCGCGCAAGTACTTGCGATGTGCTGCGTCGGTCCTTACTCACGGTCGGTCTCCTGCAGCAGGCAAACTGCATGACAAGCCATACCGGTGCCGTCTCCGGTAAAGCCCAGGTGTTCCTCTGTGGTTGCCTTGACATTGACTCTGTCTGCTGAGATCCCCAAGACCCGGGCAATGTTTTCCTCCATGACAGAAATATAATCCTTCAGCTTGGGCCTTTGGGCGATCATGGTCACATCGATATTGCTTACCCGGTTGCCTGCTGCAGCGATCTTCTGTCCGACAATGCGCAAAAGCTCCAGAGAATCTGCCCCCTTATAGGCAGGATCTGTATCCGGGAAGTGCCTTCCGATGTCTCCCAGGCCGGCTGCGCCCAAAAGCGCATCCGACACCGCATGAAGCAAAACATCTGCATCCGAGTGTCCATCCAATCCTCTTTCATAAGGGATCTTGACACCCCCAAGGATCAGATCTCTGCCTTCCACAAGACGGTGCACATCATAACCGTGTCCTATTCGCATGGCATTTCCTCCAAAAGCATTTGGGCAATTCTCAGGTCCATCGGGGTGGTGACTTTCATATTGCGCTCATCCCCGCTTACGATCTTTACAGACATACCCATATTCTCCACTGCGCTGCAATCATCTGTGACAGAGACAGCATCCTGCGCTGCCTTTTTCAAGGCGGCGCGAAGCAGATCCAAGTCAAACACCTGGGGCGTCTGTACCGCCTGGAGCGTACTCCGGTCCGGGGTTTTTACGACCACACCGCCTTTAACCACCTTGACCGTATCCTTCACAGGAACTGCCGGTGCGGCAGCGTGATAGGAATTGGCTGCCCGCACTGTCCGGTCGATCACCTGGTCACTTACCAGCGGTCTTGCTCCGTCGTGTACCGCCACAAGGCGCACTTTTTTTGAAAGAACATTTAAGCCCGCCTGGACAGATGCCTGTCTGGATGCACCACCAACGACCACAGCGCGCACCTTATCATAGGCTGCACACAGCTCCATGATCTGCACCAGCAGGTCCTGCCGGGTCACAATGACGATCTCCCGGATCGCGTCGCAGTTCTGAAATGTGCGGACAGTACGCAGGATCATGGGCTCACCGCCCAGCGGTGCCATGACCTTATCGATCCCGCCCATGCGGGATGCCGTGCCTGCGGCTACGATCACCGCACCGCAATACTTAAGGGGCAGCAGCTTGCGCGCCTGTTTGGTAACGCATTGCAATTTCATGGTTTACAGCTCCATCACTAGTTTTTTAAAGTATTTTCCGCGTTCTGCAAAGTTTTTAAACTGGTCGAATGCTGCACTGGCAGGGCTCATAAGTACCACATCCCCTGCCTCCGCAGCAGCCGCTGCCTTCCGGACTGCGTCGGTAAAGTCCAGGCAATCCACGATCTGCGGTTGCCCCGGAGCATACTCCCGGCTCTTTTCCACAGCAGTACGGACCTGCGGGCCGGTAGCACCGTTCACAAAAAGGCGCTTGACATGGCGGCAGATCTCCGGTCCCAGCACATCATACGGAATATGCTTATCGTAACCGCCTGCGATCAGGATCACCTTCTCCGGGAAGCTGCGCAGGCCAGCAATGGTCCGGCTGGGAGAGGATGCGATGGAATCATTGTAGAATCTGACACCGTCCTTTACACGGACCAGCTCGATCCGGTGTTCCACACCGCCAAAGGTCTTTGCCACCTTGCGGACGATCTCGTCCGGAACAAGCCCTTCCACAGCCAAAATAGCAGCCATGTAGTTCTCCACATTGTGGACACCGGGCAGCAGGATATCCTTTGTATCCAGCACCGGCACGCCGTCCCGGCAGATCACATCCTCCTGCAGGCACACACCGTTGTCTGTCTTTCCCACCCGGGCAAAATACCGGGTCTTGCCGTTACCCTTGAATTCCGCGGTGATCCCGTTGTCCGCATTGAGGATCAGGGTGTCCTCTGCCGTCTGATGCAGGAAGATATTCTTCTTTGCCTGTACATACTCCTCCATGTCCTTGTGGACATCCAAATGATTGGGTGCAAGGTTGGTAACCACACTGACATGGGCGCTCCGGGTCATGTCCATCAGCTGGAAAGAGCTCAGCTCCACCACTGCAATGTCCTCCGGTTGTATCTGATCACAAACAGGCAGCAAGGGTGTGCCGATGTTGCCACCCAGCCACACCTTTCTTCCGGCAGCCTTCAGAAGCTCGGAGATCAGTGTTGTGGTGGTCGTTTTTCCATCCGAGCCGGTAACCGCAATGATCTTGCAGGGACAGAGTTGGAAGAACACCTGCATCTCACTGGTGATCTGTGCCCCGGCATTGCGCAGCTGCACAAGGGCAGGATTCTCCGGGTGCATTCCCGGTGTTCGGAATACCAGGTCTGCCGTCAGATCCTCCAGGTAAGTATCTCCAAGGCGCAGCTTACAGCCCAGCTGCTCCAGTGCCAAAACCTCTTCATCCAGCTTCTCTCTGGGGGTTCTGTCGCATCCGGTAACAGTGCAGCCGTGATCCAAAAGCATTCTCACCAGGGGGCGATTGCTCACGCCAAGACCCAGCACCGCAATATTCTTTCCCTGCAGGGAGTCAAAATACGCATCAACATTCAAAGGCATACTATGCACCTCACAAATTCCTTTTTCTCAGTATATAGTATATCCTCTTGAAAAAGAATTTGCAAGACATTTGACAATCCGTCTTTGGTGCAGTACAATAACTGCGCGACCAGGTTGAACAGCCGCGGCCGGTGCGCGAAAGCGCCCGGGTGAGGAAAGTCCGGGCTCCATAGGGCAAGGATAACAGGTAACGCCTGCCGGGGGTGACCCCAGGACAAGTGCAACAGAGAGATACCGCCGTAAGGTAAGGGTGAAAAGGTGGGGTAAGAGCCCACCCGCCTCATGGGAACATTGGGGTGCTGTAAACTCTATCCGGAGCAACGCCGTGGAGAAGCATTAAGGTTTGCCCGACCGCTTCGAGGAGGCGGCTTGATCCCGTGTGCGATCGCGGGACTAGATAGATGGCTGTTTAAAACAGAACCCGGCTTACAGACCTGCGTCCACATATAAAAAGCACCGCCGTTTGGCGGTTCTTTTTACTTATGTGTAGTTACTCGGCAATGCCGACGATCACATTCTGCTCGTTGAACAGAAGCTTCATTGTAGCCTTTGCCAGGACCTGCTGCGCAACCTCTTCACTGTTGGTCAGCATATCCTTGACGGTAGTGCCTGCCAGCAATGTGATCTTAAAATAGCCGTTCTTCACAGGTGTGTAGGCTGTTGTATCACCGGCTGCAGGATTGAGGTACTCCACCCCATCGGTAACGGGTACAAACTCCGGTGTATGGTAGCCTTCGTCATACTGTGCAGGGGCATTTCCGCTGGCTGTGAAGATCTCGCTCATCAGCGCAGTCAGGTTCTCCTGGACACCCTCGGCAATGCCCATGGGATTGCTTCCGGATTCATAAGAGAAGTAGGCATAGGACGGAGGTGTGGACAAGTATCCATGGGATTCATTGGAGCAGGATGCGTAGAAGGTCATCTTAAACTGAGAGGCTTCCCGCACTGCCACTGCGCTTTCCTTAAAGATTTCAAACGGTGCTGTGGCAAAGGCAAGATCGCCGACGGAGAACGCATACAGCGGCACTGTTGTTGCGCCATAAGAAAAGTCCTTCTTTGCAATCTGGATCTTACCTGTCTGTGCAGGCTTCAGATTCTTGGTGACCTGGATGACCTCTTCGCCCAGACCCTTGCCAAGCTCAAGATAGGTATCATACTTCTCTTCTCCGGGAATCTGAGAAGAGTTATTCATGTTGCCGGATCCGCCAAGAACAAACAGGACATGGCAGTCAAGCCCATCCTCCACGGTTTTCCGCAGGATACCGGGATAGTTGCTGGTAGCCATTGTGTGGGGGTTGGGAGCAGTTCCCTTGGGGTGGCCCTGCCAGTTGACCAAAACGATATTCTTTGCATCCTCACGGGTAAACTGCACCACCTGAAGAAGATTATCCGGAGCGTCCGTGTGGCCCACCAGCTGACTGCGCGGCACAGAGCCAACACCTTCGCCCATGAAGCTGCCGTCGGTAAGCAGATAGTGACGAACAAAGTTCACCTTTTCCAATCTGGTAAAGCCTGTAGACATCTGCGCAGGCTTCCGGTCTGCCATAGCGGTAGTCGCAGCTTCCACGGACTTTTCCAGCAGCATCTGATTGTATCGCACCTCGTTCGGGTCCGGGCCGGAGTGATTGTGGGTACAATGGAACATGACCTGATCAAAGGGCACACCGGTTGCCTCTGCAACCGCTTCTCTCACCGGCTTAATCGCACCACGGTAGGCAAGCAGAAGATCCGCAGAAAGGAACAGAACGGTCTTTCCTTCCGCATCCGTGAAGGCAATGCAGGTAACATAGAGCGGATCCGAGACACCGGTGGACATACGCTCCTCCACAGGCTCACCGTAACCACGCAGGTAGATGGACCAGGTGGGCGAAATATCTGCCTGACCATATCCCGCTGTAAATACATTGGAAACGGTTTCCTCGTCAGAGCTGCTGCCACAGCCGCATGCCAGCGACAGCAGCATCAGTGTTGCAAGGAGCATGGTAAGCACTCTTTTCATATCACTCATCCTTTCAGCATTACTTAATATACAACCGGGTATTAAAAACACCTTGCTATTTGTATATTTCATATTATAATAGGCATATATGGGAATTGCAAGTTAGTATTTATACACATTCTTTTAAGTAAAACTTAATGCTAAAGAGGTGCAATATGGACTTTCGCCAATTACAATATGTGCTGACCATCTCCCAGGAACAGACGCTGAGTGCTGCCGCTGAGAAGCTTTTCCTCTCCCCCAGCGCGCTGAGTCAGCATATCAGCAAGCTGGAAAGCGCCCTGCATACATCCCTTTTTAATCGCACAAAACAAGGCTGGATCCCGACACATGCCGGCCGGATCTACATTGATATGGCGACCCGCATTTTGGATATTCAGAAGAAGGCCTATGTGCAGATCAGTGATATCACCAACAATGCCGCAAGCTTCTTTGCGGTAGGTGTCACTCCTGGCAGGGGCACACTGATGTTCTCCAAGATATATCCGCTCTTCAAGTCCTTGTATCCCGATGTGAATGTCGAACTGGTGGAAGGCACTGTTGCGGAGATCTGTCAGCAGATCGATACCAACAAGATCGATATCGGCTTCATCTCCGGTGAAACCGATCACCCAAACATTACCACGATTCCGCAGGTTGAAGAGGAGATCCTGCTGATGGTTCCCCGCAACCATCCTCTATGTGAACGATCCCAGAGTGCACCGGAGGGGGATTATGCCACGGTAGATCTTGAAATGTTTTCTGAAGATGAATTTCTTCTTGCCGGTGAAGGCACAACGCTGCGCGCCCTGTCGGATTCTCTGTTCGCGCAAGCAGGGTTTACTCCCAAAATCATCTTTGAGACCGGAAGTCTTCAAACTCTGAATACTCTTGCACAAAGCGGTTACGGGCTTTCTCTGCAGCCCCGCTATTATGCCGAACGGTCAGAAAACGCAGCATTCTTTCACACGCTGCCTTCTGCGACCTGGCAGCTGGCAGCTGCCTATCGGAAGGGGCATTATATCACCAAAGCGGAGCGGTGTATGATCGACCTGGCAACAGAATTCTATCAAAGCAGCAAAACGGGCTGATCCAAACGGATCAGCCCATCTTTTTTGTTGTTTACTCTGCAATGCCAACGATCACGTTCTGTTCATTGAACAGAAGCTTCACGGTGGTTCTTTCCGCCACCTGCTTGGCAACATCTTCATTCAGTGCCAACATGATCTTGACCGTGCTTCCCTTCAGTAGTGCCATCTGGTAGAAGCCATTTTCCACTTCTGAGTATGCATTGGAAGAGCCGGATGCCAGGTTCAAATACTCCACACCATCTGTGTAGGGAACAAACTCAGGGGTAATATAGCCTTCTTCCTTGGGAGCTTCTGAGTTGCCGCTGGCAGTGAAGCACTTATCCAGCAGGCCCAGCAGAATATCCTGTACCACCCAGCAGGTTCCCTTGGGATACTTGGTGACACGCACCTCATAGTGCTGCTCCCAATCCCAGGAGGGTTCTGTGGGCAGGTAACTGCCGTAAGCATTGGAGCAGGAGGCGTAGAAGGTCATCTTGAACTTGGAGTTTTCCTTAACACCCACGGCATTGGTATCAAAGATCTCAAAGGGAGCAAAGGCAAAGGCCACATCACCAAAAGACATGGCATACATTGCACGGCCTTCTGTACCCTCCTTGCCATCTGCGGTCACAAAGCTCTTGGCCACCTGGACGCTGCCTGTATTGGCAGGCTTGAAGTTGGCAGCTGCGTCAATGGCATGCTGACCCAACAGCTTACCCAGGGTGATGAAGTCCGGAACATCCTTCACTTCCTCTTCGATTTGAGAGTTATTGTTCAGATTACCGGAGCCGCTGAGGATGAAAACAGACTGGCAATCCAAGCCCGCATCCACAGTATCGCGCATAATGCCGGGGTAGTTGCAGGTGGCAGTTGTACGGGAATGGGGATCAGAGCCTCTGGGGTGGCCCTGCCAGTTGATCATCACGATGTCCTTTGCATCGCCCTCACGGACAAAGCGGATCAGCTGCATCAGATTGTCAGCCTTTCCATAATGGCCAACCAGATTTTCCTTGGGGACAGCGCCGACGCCCTCGCCCTGGTAATTGCCGTCTGTCTTCAGATAGTGACGGACAAAGTTAATGCCCTCAGGACGGGTAAAGGTGGTCTCCATGGTTGCAGGCTTGCGGTCAGCCATGGCATCCAATGCGGCCTGCACCGTGCGTTCGGTCAGTAGCTGACGGTACACCATATCGCCGTTGGCATCGGGGCCGGAGTGGTTGTGGGTACAGTGGAACATAACATTATCCAGAGGAACGCCCGCCTTCTCGGAGACCTCCATGCGAATGGGATCCGCAAAGCCAGAAGAAGCCAGCAGCAGGTCAGCAGCAATAATGATGATCGTGTTACCCTGCGCATCGGTAATGGCTGTTGCTATGCTGTAAAGGTCTTCTGCTGTACCGGTGGACATGCGATCCTCACGAGCATCACCGTAGCCACACAGGTATACAGAGGTCTCAGGAGAAATTACAGCTTTTCCATAACCAACGGAAAATGTCCCAGCCAGAGAGTCACCCTGCTCTTCCTGCTCACCGCCGCCACCGCAGCCGGCAAACAGCGACAGCACCAGCAGCATGCTCAGAAGCAGGCTTATGTATCGTTTCATAAATTATAACCTCCCATATATATTTTTTGTGCTTTTATCATATAGGAAACAAAGTGATTTGTCTACAGTTTTTCTGCATTTCCAATGGTTTTTTTAAGCTGCGTCATAGGAAACCGCATTCATTAAAAAGAGGCCTGACCGAAGTCAGACCTCTTATTTCTATGAATTTTACTCGGCAATGCCGACGATCACGCCCTGCTCATTGAACAGGAGCTTCAGGGTCGACTTCTCGCAGATCTGCTTGGCCACATCCTCATTCAGGCACAGCATGACCTTCACGGCATTGCCCTTCATCAGCGCCACCTGATAGAAGCCATTGGCAACTTCCGTATAGCCACTGGGATCGCCGACGGACAGATTGATATACTCCACACCGTCGGAATAGGGCTGGAACTCAGGCGTAATATAGCCTTCCTCCTTCTGAGCTTCCTGATTACCGCTGGCGGTAAAGCACTTGTCCAGCAGACCCAACAGGATGTTCTGAACCTCCCAGCAAGTTCCCTTGGGGTAGTTGGTGATGCGCACCTCATAGTGCTGCTCCCAATCCCAGGAGGGTTCTGTGGGTAGATAACCGCCGGATGCATTGGAGCAGGAGGCGTAGAAGGTCATCTTAAACTTAGAGTTTTCCTTAACACCCATAGCATTGGTGTCGAAGATCTCAAAGGGTGCAAATGCAAAGGCCAGATCACCGACGGAGATGGCATACAGGGGGCGGCCCTCTGTGCTCTCCTTGCCGTCCTTTGCCACAAAGCTCTTTTCCACCTGGATATTGCCGGTATTGACAGGCTTAAAGTTGGCAGCTGCGTCGATGGCATGCTGACCCAACACCTTGCCAAGGGTGATGAAGTCCGGAATGTCTTCCACTTCCTCTTTGATCTGAGAGTTATTGTTCAGGTTACCGGAGCCGCTGAGGATAAAGATAGACTGGCAGTCCAGGCCCGCGTCCACAGTATCGCGCATGATGCCGGGGTAGTTGCAGGTGGCAGTTGTACGGGAATGGGGATCAGAGCCTCTGGGGTGGCCCTGCCAGTTGATCATGACGATATCCTTGGCATCGCCCTCACGGACAAAACGCACCAGCTGCATCAGGTTGTCAGCCTTGCCGTAATGGCCCACCAGATTTTCCTTGGGGACAGCGCCGACGCCCTCGCCCTGGTAATTGCCGTCTGTCTTCAGATAGTGACGGACAAAGTTAATGCCCTCGGGACGGGTAAAGGTGGTCTCCATGGTTGCAGGCTTGCGGTCTGCCATGGCATCCAGAGCGGCCTGGACGGTACGCTCAGTCAGCAGCTGACGGTACACCATATCGCCGTTGGCATCCGGACCGGAGTGGTTGTGGGTGCAGTGGAACATGATATTGTCAATAGGTACACCAGTTTTCTCAGAGATCTGCTTCCTGATTGGATCCACAAAGCTGGGATAGGACAGCAGCAGGTCGGCAGCAATAATGATCACTGTCTCGCCTTCAGCGTCGGTGATCGCAGTGACAACACTGTACAGATCTTCCGCAGTACCGGTGGACATACGATCCTCACGGGCATCGCCGTAGCCGCACAGATATACGGATGTCTCCGGAGAGATCACAGCTTTTCCATAGCCAACAGAAAAAGTCCCTGCCAGAGAGTCGCCCTGCTCTTCCTGCTCACCGCCGCCACCGCAGCCGGCAAACAGCGACAGCACCAGCAGCATGCTCAGAAGCAGGCTTATGTATCGTTTCATAAATAATAACCTCCCATATATATTTTTTGTGCTTTTATTATATAGGAAACACTATAATTTGTCTACAATTTTTTCTGCATTTCAAATGGTTTTGCTAAGCCGAGTCACAGAAAACCGCATTAATTAAAAAAGCGGCCTGACTGCGAAGTCAGGTCGCTCTTTTCTATGAGTTTTACTCGGCAATACCGACGATCACGCCCTGCTCATTGAACAGGAGTTTCAGGGTCGACTTCTCGCAGATCTGCTTGGCCACATCTTCATTCAGTGCCAGCATGGTCTTCAGGGTTCTGTCCTTCATCAGCGCGATCTGATAGAAGCCGTTTGCCACAGGCTTATAGCTCTCAGGATCTCCGGTATACAGATTGAGATACTCAACGCCATCACTATAGGGCACAAACTCAGGCGTAATATATCCCTCTTCCTTGGGAGCTTCTGTGTTGCCGCTGGCGGTGAAGCACTTATCCAGCAGGTTCAGCAGGATATCCTGCACAGCCCAACAAGTTCCCTTGGGATAGCGGGTAATCCGCACCTCATAATGCTGCTCCCAATCCCAGGAGGGATCTGTAGGCAGGTAGCCACCGGAAGCGTTGGAGCAGGAGGCATAGAAGGTCATCTTGAACTTGGAGTTTTCCTTAACTGCCATTGCATTGGTATCGAAGATCTCAAAGGGTGCAAAAGCAAATGCCACATCACCGAAGGAGAGTGCGAACATAGGCGCACCTTGCTCGCTTTCCTTGCCATCTTTTGCAATGAAGCTCTTTTCCATATGAATATTACCGGTGTTGGCAGGCTTGAAGTTGGCAGCCGCGTCAATGGCGTGCTGACCAAGAGCCTTACCAAGGGCGATAAAATCAGGATACTTCACTTCCTCATTGATTTGAGAGTTGTTGTTCAGGTTACCGGAGCCGCTGAGGATAAAGATGGACTCACAATCCAGGCCCGCCTCCACTGTTTCACGCATAACACCGGGATAATTGGCAGTGGCGGTAGTATTGGAATGGGGCGCGGAACCTCTGGGGTGACCCTGCCAGTTGATCATGACGATATCCTTGGCATCACCCTCACGGACAAAACGCACCAGCTGCATCAGGTTGTCAGCCTTGCCGTAATGGCCCACCAGGTTTTCCTTGGGGACAGCGCCAACGCCCTCGCCCTGGTAATTACCGTCGGTCTTTAGGTAATGACGGACGTAGTTGATGCCCACAGGGCGGGTAAAGGTTGTCTCCATAGTCGCAGGCTTCCGGTCAGCCAGCGCGTCCTGCGCCGCCTGAACAGTACGCTCGATCAGCATCGCGCGGTACTGCATTTCCCCTTGGGCATCGGGGCCGGAGTGGTTATGGGTACAGTGGTACATGATGTTGTCAACGGGCAAGCCGGTCTTCTGCGCGATCTCTTCCCGAAGAGGATCTACATAGGCAGAATAAGACAGCAGCAAATCGGAAGCAATGATCAGCACCGTCTCTCCCTGCGCATCGGTGATGGCAACAGCAATGCTGTAAAGGTCTTCCGCAGTGCCGGTAGACATACGCTCCTCGCGGGGTGTACCGTAGCCGCACAGATATACAGATGTCTCCGGAGAGATCACCGCTTTTCCATAGCCGACAGAAAATGTATTGGTCTGTTCCGGTTTGTCTTCCTCTGCGCCGCCGCAACCATTGAGAATGCCCACCAGCAGCAAAGCACACAGGAGAACACTAAATACTTTTTTCATAGTCTAACCTCCATTTTTTGTAGTATGCTTTGAGTATTATAATAACAGACACAATATGTGCTGTGTTTCAAAATACTTGTTTTGTATTTCAAATTCTTGGTATTTTGCTGTTATGCTTCCGTCTTCTCCTCCGGGAGCTTTACCAGGCCGGCCACATCAGACACCGGCAGGGAAAACGCGATTCCCTGTGCCTTTTTACCCATGCCCATTTCCTTATACAAGGCATTGAGGATCTCATCCCGGGTCTGCTTTTCCACCACAAGCATCAGGATCTCCTTATCCACATGGATGGTGATCCCAAAAAACGCAGCTTCTTTTTCCCTGGCAACACCCCGGGCATTGAGGATCGTGCCGCCCCGGGCACCGTGCTGACGGGCTACCTCCATTGCCTCTTCCGAAAAGCCGGCATTTACAATGGCAAATATCACTTCATGATTTTCCGTCTTCATCGCAGTTCCTCCTTTCCCTGGCGGTTGTTACTTAAAAACTGATATAGATTTACACCAATGACACTGCTCATAGGCACCGCAAAGGAAATACCCTTGCCATTCTTAATGGTGGTAAACTTTTCTTCCAGGCAGTTCATCACCTGCTCGACCAGATCCTCACGAACAACGCTCAGGATCACAGCCTTGTGAATATTTAGTCCCAGCAGATCCACGATATCGGAGTTTGCTGTTCCCTTACCGCCAACAAGCATTTGACAGTTAATCTCAAATTGGCTTAAAACATCCAGATAGAACTCCCCCTTGGGGCGATCCACCACTGTAAACAGAAGCTTCAGCTTTTTAATTGCTGTTTCATTCACCGTATTGGCCATAGCTACCTCCTGCTTACATAAAGTTGATGATCTGCTGATCATCTGCATCCAGGATACGCTTCATTGCGCGGCGCTCCTGGATCCGGTTGGACACAATGGAGCGGAAGCCCAGAAGCTGAATGGTGATCAGCGGTGTCATAGCAACCATTGCTACAACGCCAAATGCATCCCGCAGCACCGCGTCTGCCCCCTGGACACCAACGCATACACCGACCGCAAAGGGAAGAATGAAGCCGGATGTCATAGGACCACTGGCAACACCGCCGGAGTCAAAGGCGATGGCTGTGTATACCGGGGGAACAAACAGAGAAAGCGCCAAGGAAATAAAATATCCCGGAATGATATAATAAACAATAGAAAAATCAAAGATAATGCGGATCATGGACAAGGCAATTGCCGCACCGACACCAATGCAAAGTCCTGTCAGCATGGAACGTTTTGTGACGTAGCCATTGGTGATCTCTTCCACCTGCTGATTCAGCACATGGATGGCAGGTTCTGCCATGACGACCAAAATGCCCATTACAAGGCCAAATGCCACCACCAGCCACTGATTCATTTCTGCCAGCTGCGTTCCCAGCTTATAGCCAATGGGCATAAATCCAACATTGACGCTGGTCAGGAACAAAACAAGTCCCAAATAGGTAAACAGAATGCCCACTGCGATCCGCAGCAGCTGACGCTTGGAAAGCTTCAGAAATGCCACCTGGCAAATCAGGAAAAAGCCCACGATCAAGCCAAGGGCAACAGCAATTTCTTTTGCTGTGTGTGCTGCATTATGTAAGAATGCTCCCAAAATGTCTGTGCTGACCGTGTAATCCGGTACTGCGTAGGAAAGACCGGATTGTGAGAACAGCCCCAAAACCAGCACTGCAAGGATCGGGCCGACAGAGCACAGGGCCACAAGACCAAAGCTATTTTCCTGAGAATGGCGGTCACCCAAAACGCTGGAAATACCGACGCCCAGCGCCATAATAAACGGAACAGTGATGGGACCGGTGGTGACACCGCCGGAGTCAAAGGCCATAGGCAGCAGCTCGGTTTTGTCATTCACTGCCAGCAAAAGTGCCCCGGCAAACAGAAGCATGTAAAACAGCATAAGAATTGCCGAGAGCCTTCTATGAAATACAATACGCAGGATCGCAACGATCAAAAACGCTCCGACACCAACGCCCACTGCGTAGATTAGGACCGTACCGTTCATGACTGCGCTTACCTGATTGGCAAGAACCTGCAGGTCAGGTTCGGCAATGGTGATCAGCATACCCAGGACAAAGCAGACAACTAAAAGAAGCATCAGCTTCCGTTGCCTGGAGAGGCCGGCACCAACCTGTGTTCCCATGGGGGTCATTGCAATGTCTGCACCAAGGTTAAAAAGGCCAATACCCAGGATCAGCATAACAGCACTGACAGAGAATGTGATCATCTCTGCAGCAGAAAAGCGGAACCAGGGCAAAAGTGCCATTATATAAACGATCGCAGTAATCGGAAGTGCCGACAAAAGCGCTTCTTTGATCTTTGACCACAATTCTTTCAAACCAAATTCACCTACTTGAACCTATTATATCTGTATTATAGCAGAAATCGCTGGTGATTCCAATAGTAAAAAACACAATTTTATCTCTACACACAAAAAATCCCCCGGTCCGAAGACCAATGTCATTTAGTTAATGGTATAGGCTCGGATAGGGGAACAAGAGAACGAAACACCTCCAAGACAGGAAACTGTTTTTGGAGGTGTTTTTTCATAAAATGGGCATGACAAGTACGCAGATTGGAAAATCTGCTTAAAAA
>JAZSER010000030.1:0-74047 GCA_045531815.1 Faecousia sp.
GCACCTTGCCACTGCGCATCAGTTCCGTCACCCGGTTATATACAGCCAGGAGAGATTCTGTCTTGGGCAGACCGTTGGCATCATAGTCGGGTCGCAGGCAAACCACCTGGCTGCCAGGCTTCTTAAATTCGTTGGAAATGATGCTCTGCACCTTCTCCGTCGTAATCGCAAAGGATACAAGGGTTGGCGGAACATCCACATTCTCAAAGCTGCCACTCATAGAGTCCTTACCGCCAATAGCAGCGATCTTTAGATCCATCTGTGCCTTAAAGGCGCCAAGCAGTGCCGCCGTCGGCTGACCCCAGCGTTTTGCGTCCTTGCCGACCCGGAGGAAATACTCCTGGAAGGTCAGGTATACATCCTGGAAGCTTGCACCGGTGGCAACCAGCTTCGAAACAGACTCTACCACCGCCAGATATGCACCGTGGTAGGGGCTCTTTTCTGTGATGAAGGGGTTGTAGCCCCAGCTCATGACAGAGCAATCCTCCGTGTGACCCTTTTCCAGGCTGATCTTATGTACCATTGCCTGGATGGGGGTTTGCTGGTGCTTGCCGCCAAAGGGCATCAGGACCGTGCCTGCACCGATGGTAGCGTCAAAGCGCTCCGAAAGGCCGCGCTTGGAGCAGGTATTCAGATCGGTGGCAATGCGGTTCATATTCTCAGTGAAGCTGCCTTCGATCACCGGAGTAAAGTCCGCAGGCGCAGCCAGCTCCACATCCACATGCTTTTCCGCACCGTTGGAATTAAGGAATTCCCGGCTGATATCGCAGATGGTCTGTCCGTTCCAGTGCATCTTGAGTCTTGCTTCCTGGGTAACCGTGGCAACTACCGTGGCCTCCAGGTTCTCCTGTGCCGCAAGCTCCAGGAAGCGCTGCACATTTTCTGCAGCAACCACGATGGCCATACGCTCCTGGGATTCGGAAATGGCCAGTTCTGTGCCGTCCAGACCCTCGTACTTCTTAGGCACTTTGTTCAGATCGATCTCAAGGCCATCTGCCAATTCACCGATGGCAACAGAGACACCGCCTGCGCCAAAGTCATTGCAGCGCTTGATCATCACAGCTGCCTCACCGTTGCGGAACAGGCGCCGGAGCTTCCGCTCCTCAGGGGCATTGCCCTTTTGCACCTCTGCACCGCAGGAGGACAGGGATTCCACCGTATGGCTCTTGGAGGAACCGGTGGCACCGCCGCAGCCGTCTCTGCCGGTCTTACCGCCCAGCAAAATGACCTGATCCCCGGGCATGGGGAAATCCGGCTTGGAGTGATCCTCATGGACCGCACCAATTACCGCACCGATCTCCATACGCTTTGCCGCGTAGCCGGGGTGATACAGCTCATCCACCATACCGGTGCAAAGGCCGATCTGGTTGCCGTAGGAGGAATAGCCCGCTGCGGCTGTGGTCACGATCTTTCTCTGAGGCAGCTTTCCCTTGATGGTCTCATTCACCGGCTTCAGCGGATCTGCCGCGCCGGTCACACGCATGGCAGCATACACATAGGCGCGGCTTGCCAGGGGATCCCGGATCGCACCGCCGATGCAGGTAGCTGCGCCGCCGAAGGGCTCGATCTCCGTGGGATGGTTGTGAGTCTCGTTCTTAAAAAGAAGCAGCCAGGGCTGTTCCTCCCCATCCACAGTCACGGTCATCCGGACCGTACAGGCGTTGATCTCCTCGGACTCATACAGCTTATCCAGCATGCCGTTCTTCCGCAGATACTTACCTGCCAAGGTGCCGATGTCCATCAGATTCACAGGCTTTGTGCGGCCAAGCTCCTTGCGGGTGGCAATATACTCCTCGTAGGCGCTCTGCAGAAGTGCGTCCTCGAAGGTTACATGATCAATGGTCGTATTAAAAGTGGTATGACGGCAGTGATCGGACCAGTAGGTATCGATCATACGGATCTCCGTAATGGTGGGATTCCGGTTCTCCGTCTTAAAATAGCCCTGGCAGAAGGTGATATCATCCAGGTCCATTGCAAGACCCAGGGTCTTTACCATCTCGGCAAGGCCCTCCCGGTCCAGCTCCAGGAAGCCCTCCACAGTTGCCACAGACTCCGGAACAGAAACCTCCATTTCCAGGGTTTCCGGCATTGCAAGGCTTGCCTCCCGGCACTCCACCGGGTTGATGACATGGCTGCGGATGGCAGCAATATCCGCCTCGGACAGCTCTCCCTCCAGAACATACACTCTGGCAGTACGCACCAGGGGACGCTCCCCCTGGGAAAGGATCTGAATACACTGAGCCGCAGAATCCGCCCGCTGGTCGAACTGACCGGGCAAGGGCTCTACCGCAAACACCACCTGTCCGCAAGGAACATCATAGGTGACATTGTCCACCTGGGGCTCAGAAAAAACTGTGCCTACAGCATAGGAAAACAGATCCTTATCGATCTTTTCCACATCGTAGCGGTTCAGAACCCGCACCGTGCGCAGCCCCTTGATCTGCAGGAACTCCTTGACTTCCTTCAGCAGGCTGTCGGCCTCGTGGGTCTGTCCCGGCTTTTTCTCTACATATACACGATAGACCATGAAAGATCTCCCCTCTTATTTATATGCGGCCAGACCCCGCTGACCAATGTCGCTTCTGCGGTAGGCATTTTCAAACTGCACACCGTCAGCAAGACGGTAAGCCTCCTGAATTGCCTCCTCCAGAGTATCGGCAACAGCCGTTGTGCCGAGAACACGGCCGCCGGAGGTCAGCAGCTTGTCTCCCTCCAGCTTTGCACCGGCAACATAGGTGTGGTCCTCCGCCTCCTGGGTCATAGTGATCTCAAATCCCTTTTGATAGCTCTCGGGATAACCGGCAGACGCGGTAACCACGCAGCATGCATGCTTTTGCATGAACTTAACTTCTGTTTCCGCCAGGGTCTCGTTGGTGGTAGCCTGCATCACCGTCAAAAGATCACTTTCCAGCAGCGGAAGCACCACCTGTGTCTCCGGGTCACCGAAGCGGCAGTTATACTCAATGACCTTCGGTCCGTTGGGGGTAAGCATCAAGCCAAAATACAGGCAGCCCTTGAATGTACGGCCTTCAGCGTTCATGGCATGCATCGTAGGCAGGAAGATGGTCTGCATGCACTGCTGTGCGATGTCCTGGGTATAGTACGGATTGGGCGCAATGGTACCCATGCCGCCTGTGTTCAGACCGGTATCGTTATCTCCGGCCCGCTTATGGTCCATAGAGGAAACCATGGGCTTGACCACTTTGCCGTCGGTAAAGGCCAGCACGGACACCTCAGGGCCGGTGAGGAATTCCTCAATGACCACCGTAGAACCGGACTTGCCAAACTTGGCGTTTGCCATCATATCCGTGACAGCCTGTACGGCCTCTTCCCTGCTCTGGGCAATGATAACACCCTTGCCAAGAGCCAAACCGTCTGCCTTGATAACAGTGGGAATGGGGCAGGTCTGCACATAGTTAAGCGCTGCCTGAATATCCGTAAAGATCTCGTAAGTGGCTGTGGGAATCCCGTATTTCTTCATCAGGTCCTTGGAAAACGCCTTACTGCCCTCAATAATGGCAGCCCTTGCATTGGGACCAAAGCAAGGAATTCCGATCTCATTGAGTCTGTCCACGCAGCCCAGAACCAGCGGGTCATCCGGTGCAACCACAGCATAATCGACGGCATTCTCCCTGGCAAATGCCACAATGCCATCCAAGTCCGTGGCAGCAACGGCAACACAGGTGGCGTCCTTAGCCATACCGCCGTTACCGGGCAGCGCAAAAATCTCTTCAATCTGTTTATTTTCCTTTAATTTCTTGATGATGGCATGCTCTCTGCCGCCACCGCCAACAACTAAAACCTTCATATAAACTCCCTTTATCGGCGAAAATCCAATTTATCTTTTCTCAAGTATCCGCTGATTAGTGGTGGAACAGGCGCATTCCGGTAAAGGCCATGACGATGCCCCGCTTATTGCATTCCTCAATCACCAGATCATCCCGGATCGAGCCGCCGGGCTCAGCAATGTACTTGACACCGGATGCCGCTGCCCGCTTGATGTTATCACTGAAGGGGAAGAATGCGTCAGAGCCCAAAGCCACATTCTGACGGCTTGCCAGCCACTGCTTCTTATCCTCCTCGGTCAGGCGCTCCGGCTGACGGGTGAAGTAATTCTGCCAGATGCCCTCTGCGCATACATCTTCTTCATTGCCATTGATATAGCCGTCAATGACATTGTCCCGGTTGGGGCGGCCCAGGTCCTCACGGAAGGGCAGATTCAAGGTCTTGGGGTGCTGACGCAGGAACCAGGTGTCAGCCTTGGAGCCTGCCAATCTTGTGCAGTGGATACGGCTCTGCTGACCGGCACCGACACCGATGGCCTGTCCGTCCACAGCGTAGCAAACAGAGTTGGACTGGGTGTACTTCAGGGTGATCAGTGACACGATCAGATCGATCTTTGCGCTCTCGGGCAGCTCCTTATTCTCGGTAACGATCTTCTCAAGCAGGTTTGCATCGATCTTGAAATTGTTGCGGCCCTGCTGGAATGTAATGCCGAATACCTGCTTGTTTTCTTCCTCTGCGGGAACAAACTCAGGATCAATGGCAACCACATTATAGCTGCCCTTACGCTTTGTTTTCAGGATCTCCAGTGCTTCCTCGGTGTAGCCGGGAGCGATAACACCGTCAGAGACCTCACGGGCAATGAGCTTTGCAGTCATAGCGTCACAAACGTCGGACAGTGCCACCCAATCGCCAAAGGAGCACATACGGTCCGTACCCCGGGCACGGGCATAAGCGCAGGCCAGGGGGTTCTCATCCAGGCCCTCCACATCGTCCACAAAGCATGCCTTTTTCAGATCCTCAGGCAGAGGCTTGCCCACCGCCGCAGAGGTAGGAGAAACATGCTTAAAGGAGGTTGCCGCCACCATACCGGTAGCTGCCTTCAGCTCCTTGACCAGCTGCCAGGAGTTCAGGGCATCCATGAAGTTGATATAACCGGGGCGGCCGTTGAGAATGGTAAAGGGCAGCTCACCGCCATCGTGCATATAAAGCTTAGCAGGCTTCTGATTAGGATTGCATCCGTACTTCAGTTCAAACTCTTTCATTTCTTTTCTCCTTAATTATGCTTGTTGAGGATGCGCTGCTGGAACGCACCGGTTTTTCTGTCGGTATATCTGACAAACAAAGAGATCTTATTGTCGGGGTTCAGATTCTCCCACAGCATTTCGGTGAATGCGTCGATATCGTCACCGATGGCGACCCGCTCAGGCTCTCCCTGGAATGTGGGGATCACAGGATTGCCGTCGCACACATAGGTGTGGATAAAATGGCCCAGGCCGGCAATGGCGGGGTACTCATAGAAGAAACGGGCGCAGGCAGTTCCCTCTGCATCCGCAGCCTTCAGAATAGACATCTTGTAGCTGCCATCGTTGGACAAAATACCGGAAATACGGGGTGTCCAGTTAGGGCCGTCATCTTCAAACATTCTTGTGCGCAGTGCAGCCTCCCAGCTCTCCCCTCTTGCAAGGTACTCCCAGATGGTATCGGTCTGGTCACCGTTGGTAACGATCAGACCCTTTCCGGCCTCCCGTACAGGATGATAAATGATCAGATGGGGATCTTTCATCAAAGAAGGATCGTGGGCCTCTGTACGGATGCCATCGGGCTCCTGGATAAAAACACGGTTACGGCTGTTGACGCTGCGGCCCATGATAAAGTAGGCAGCAACGGCATGCTTTCCGTCAGGAGAAACTCCCAGCACGATGCCACGGCCGGGATAAACATTGGTAGACAGCTTCTCGGCAAGAGAGCCGGTTTCATAAACATTCATGATCATCTTTCCTTTCTGATTGCCTGGCTTACCTGCTCCACAGCAGCAGGAAGCAGCTTCCATTCTGCCTGCTCCATAACTCGTTTTTGCAGGGTCTCGGGGGTATCTCCCTCCTGGATCTGTACTGCCTTCTGCAGGATGATTCTGCCTCCGTCGGGGATCTCGTTGACAAAGTGAACCGTTGCGCCGGTCACCTTAACACCGTAGGCCAGGGCTTCTTCATGGACCCGAAGTCCATAATAGCCTTTTCCGCAAAACGCAGGGATCAGTGACGGATGCACATTGATAATGCGCTCCGGGTAATCCTTCGTGAAATCCTCGCTGAGAATAGACATAAAGCCCGCAAGAACGATCAGATCGATCCTGTTTTCCGTAAGGAGGTCTTTGATCTTCTGTTCAAAGGCGCTCTGACTGCCACAGTGCTTTTTGGTAACCACCGCAGTGGCAATGCCGGCATTTTCCGCCCGCTTGAGGGCATAGGCATCCGGGTTATTGGAAATAACCAGGCGGATCTCACCGCTTTGGAGGATCCCACTTGCCTGGGCATCGATCAGTGCCTGTAAGTTGGTGCCGCCGCCGGAAACCAGGACGGCGATCCTAGCCTTATCCATTGGGTATCCTCACTTATTCGATGACGATCTTCTCGTCAGAGCACACGATCTTACCGATGACATAAGCATCCTCGCCATTTTCCTTCAGGACCGCAATGGCAGTATCCACTGCATCCGCAGGGACCACGATGCTCATGCCAACACCCATATTATAGGTATTGAACATATCACGCTGGGGAATGTTGCCGGTCTTGGCGATGAGATCGAAGATGGGAAGCACCTTCACCGCGCTGCGCTGGATCTGTGCGCCCAGGCCGTCGGGGATGCTGCGGGGAATATTCTCATAGAATCCGCCGCCGGTAATATGGCTGATGCCCTTCACATCCACCTTCTCCAGCAGAGCCAAAACAGGCTTTACATAGATGCGGGTGGGGGTAAGCAGCGCTTCCGCGGTGGTCTTGCCACCCAGCTCTTCCCGGGGAACATACAGCTCGGGGTTATTGTTATCGATGTCAAACACCTTACGGCACAGGCTGAAGCCATTGGAATGGATGCCGGTGGAGGGCAGTGCGATCACCACATCGCCTGCCTGCATGCGGGTGTTGTCAATGATCTTTTTCTTATCCACGATACCCACAGCAAAACCGGCGAGATCATAATCCTCCACAGGCATCATACCAGGATGCTCCGCAGTCTCACCGCCGATCAGTGCAGCACCGGACTGCACACAGCCCTCCGCCACACCGCTGACGATCTGTGCGATCTTCTCCGGTACATTCTTTCCGCAGGCAATATAATCCAGGAAAAACAGCGGCTTTGCACCAACGCAAATAATATCGTTGACACACATGGCCACCGCATCAATACCGATGGTATCATGCTTGTCCATCAGAATGGCCAGCTTCACCTTCGTGCCGCAGCCATCGGTACCGGATACCAGGACCGGCTCTTCCATACCGGCAACCGGCAGACCGAAGCAGCCGCCAAAGCCGCCCACATCGTCCAGGCAGCCGGCATTGCGGGTACGCGCAACATGCTTTTTCATCAATTCCACAGCACGGTAGCCGGCAGTAATATCCACACCGGCAGCTGCATAACTTGCAGAATAGCTCTTTTCAGACATGAGTATCTCCTTATCCGTATGTTATTCTTTTCCGTTCCAACAGTAAGTGCAAAGCTTACAGGGGTCCATGCCGATGGCTTTTACAACACCATCGATGGTCTGGAAGCCCAGGGATGCAAACTTAAACTTTTCGCAAATGGTTTTACGCATTTTCTTGCCGCGCTCTGTGTTACCGTCTGCATACTCCTGAATATGCTCAAGACCTTCCTCCCCTTCCAGCTCCATGATGGTCTGTCGGGAGATCAGCTCCATATCATTGGTCGCCCGGGAGAAATTCAGGAATTTGCAGCCGTACATGATGGGCGGGCAGGCAGAACGCATATGCACGGATTTTGCGCCGTTGCTATAGAGGAATTCCACAGTTTCCCGAAGCTGTGTACCCCGGACGATGGAATCATCCACAAACAGCAGATTCTTATCCACGATCAGCTCATGCACAGGGATCTGCTTCATCTTTGCGATCTTGTTCCGGTCCGCCTGCTTGGCAGGGGTAAAGCTTCTGGACCAGGTGGGTGTGTACTTGATAAAGGCTCTGGCGAAGGGCTTGCCGGTACGGTTTGCATAGCCGATGGCATGGGGCGTTCCGGAGTCCGGCACACCGCCCACATAGTCGATGTCCATGGATCTTCCCTGGGCCATATCCCGCTCTGCGATGGCAGCACCGTTGCGGTAGCGCATGGCTTCCACATTGATGCCTTCATAGATGGATGTGGGATAACCGTAGTAGCTCCAAAGGAATGCGCACATACGCATTTCCTCTCCCGGAGCTGCCAGCTGGGTTATTTTGTCGGGTGTCAGCTCCACGATCTCACCGGGACCCAGCTCCTTTACATGCTCAAAGCCCAGCTTCGTATAGGCAAACTGCTCAAAGGATACGCAGTAACCGTTTTCGTCCTTACCGATCTGAACCGGGATCCTTCCCAGGCGGTCTCTTGCCGCAACCAGCCTTCCGTCTTCTGTCAGGATCAGGATGTTTGCCGTTCCTTCAATGACACGCTGAGCAAACTGAATGCCCTCTGCGAAGCTGCTTTTCTGGCTGATCAGCGCCGCAACCAGCTCTGTGGAGTTGACTTTTCCTCCTGTCATGGCATCAAAGTGACCGCCGCTGAAGGATAAGTATTGATCGATCAGATCCTTGGCATTGTTGATAATACCAATGGTGGTAATTGCATAGGTTCCCAGGCAGGAGCGGATCAGCAAAGGCTGCGGATCTGTATCACTGATACAGCCGATGGCAGCATTGCCCTTCATCTCCTCAAGGGTGTGCTCAAACTTGGTACGGAAGGGAGAGTTCTCAATGTTATGGATCTCCCGCTGCAAGCCGATCTGGCTGTCATAGGCTGCCATACCTGCACGACGGGTACCCAGGTGGGAATGGTAGTCCACACCGAAGAACACATCGACCATGCAATCACATTTGGATGTAATTCCAAAAAAACCGCCCATTATTTGCTCCTTTTTTCAACGCATCAAGCAAAGAACAGCTTGTTCAGGGTCATGGGGTCAACATACTGGCCGTCCTTATAGACGCGCATATTGCCGGATGCGATCTCATCAATGAGCATCACCTTGCCGTCGGCATCGTAGCCAAACTCAAACTTGATATCATACATATCCAGGCCCTTTTCCTTCAGATCGTCCGCAACGATCTTGGTGATTGCCTGGGTCATTGCCTTCAGGTCATCATACTGCTGGGCAGTCATGACACCCAGGTCCACCAGGCCATCCTTGGTGACCAGCGGATCGCCCTTTTCGTCGTTCTTAAAGGTGGTCTCCACATAAGCGGGCAGATCCTGGCCCTCTGTGCAGTAATCCGAGTAACGGCGGTAGAAAGAGCCAACAGCCTTATAACGGCAGATGACCTCCAGGCCCTTGCCGAACACCTTACCGGGCAGAACTTCCATGGTGGTGTTGTCCAGATCTGCGCTGACATAGTGGGTTTTAATACCAGCCGCGTTGATCTTCTCAAAGAAGTAAATGGACATACGCAGATTCACATCACCGACACCGTCAATGGTCAGACCGACTGCGTTTTCACCGGGATCAAAAACACCGTCCTTACCGGTGCAGTCATCCTTAAACTTCAGCAGGTAATTGCCGTTTTCCAGTGCGAAAACATCCTTCGTTTTACCGGTGTACACAAGCTTCTTTTCCATAGTGCATTTCTCCTTTATTTCTATAAATTATAATCTTTCCATAATGCCCGCATCCTTGGCAAGGACAGCCTGGGCATCCGATATACGCTTTTGATCCAGCTTTTCCGCCAGCTGGGCATCGGAGACAGCCAGGATCTGGGCTGCCAGCAGGGCTGCATTGGCACCACCGTTCAAGGCCACCGTTGCAACGGGGATTCCCGTGGGCATCTGAACTGTAGCGAGCAATGCGTCCAGGCCGTCCATGGCGCCGCCCTTACAGGGGATGCCGATGACGGGAAGCGTGGTATTGGCTGCGATGGCACCGGCCAGGTGTGCTGCCATACCCGCTGCAGCGATCAAAACACCAAAGCCCCTGGATCTTGCGGAAAGGGCAAAATCCCTGGCCTCAACGGGCGTCCTGTGGGCAGAATACACATGCACCTCAAAGGGGATCTCCAAAGCCTTGAGCATATCTGTTGCTTTTTGGATAATCGGCAGATCGCTGACGCTGCCCATGTCGATACCAACTTTTTTCATAATCATCCTCCTGTAAATACAAAAACCAATGACAAACCAACGGGTCGAATACACAGCAAACAAAAAAGGGCGCACTTAGCCTATAAAGCTAAATGCGCCCAGACGGTCGGCTGTTTGGCACGAGGCCCGCTCTCTGTTCCTTTGTGGTGCTCCACTTATTCCGTCAGTCGCAGAAAGCGTTATACAAAATCCAATTTGATTTTATCATGACGCAAAAGTACTGTCAAGAAACAACAGTGGGGTTTTTATTTTTTTGTCCTTTTCGACACCAAGCCACCGGTTAACCACCGGTGTTTTGTGGAATATTTGGAAATCCCCACGATAGCACCTGTGCCTTATTTTTTCTCTTTCTTGGCTTCGCAATAAATGCAGCGGTAAATACCGTTCTGCTGATTCACGCACTTGAAGATGTGCTCCAGCTCCTGCTCTGTGGAGCTGATGCATCTGGGGTTATCACAGTGCAGCTCATCTACCAGAACATTCACCGGCTCTTCCATCTGCTTGCCCTCCTTGGCTTCCTTCAAAAGCTTCAGGATCAGGGCCATACGCATATACTTGCCGTTGAGCGCCTGGCGGAAATATGCAGCTCTGGGGTCTTTATCCACCTTGACGCTGATCTCGTTGACCCGGGGCAGCGGGTGCAGAACTCGCATGGTCTGCTTGGCAAGCTGCATCTTTTCTTCTGTAAGAATGTAGCTGTCCTTCAGCCGCTCGTACTCATCGAAGCTGTCAAAACGCTCCCGCTGGATCCGCGTCATGTAAAGAACATCCAGTTGCGGCATTGCCTCGTCCAAGGATGCGGTCTCCACATACTCCATTTTGTTCTTATCCAGAACCTCGTACTTGACATACTTGGGAAGCTTCAGCTCCTCAGGAGAGATCAGAACGACTTTGATATTCTTGTATCTGCCCAGGGCAGAGAGCAAGGAGTGTACGGTTCTTCCGTATTTCAGGTCACCGCAGAAGCCAACGGTCAGATCCTCAAGTCTGCCCAGCTCTCTGTAGATGGTCAGCAGGTCAGCCAGGGTCTGTGTGGGGTGGCAGTGGCCGCCGTCTCCGGCATTGATCACCGGGATGGATGCGCTTCTGGCAGCAACATAGGGTGCGCCCTCCTTGGGATGGCGCATTGCCATGATGTCTGCATAGCAGCTGATCATTTTTGCCGTATCGGCAATGCTTTCGCCCTTGGATGCGGAGGAAGAGCTGGCCTCACTGAAGCCGATCACATTGCCGCCCAGCTCCATCATCGCAGCCTCAAAGCTCAGCCGGGTACGGGTGGAGGGTTCAAAGAACAGCGTTGCCAGCTTCTTTCCGTGGCAAGCCTCTGCGTATTCCTCCGGGTGCTCACTGATGTGGCAAGCGGTTTGCAGAAGCTCATCCAGCTCTGCAACAGAAAAATCAGTAATATCGATCAGACTTCTCATGCTTTTGCTCCATTCACTGCAAGATACTTCTTGATGCGATCCACATTCTCCGCATTGGCGGGGTCTTCTTCCAGGTACTCGATGATGTCATACACATCCACAACGGAGTATACCGGGAAGCCGAATTCCTCCTCGATCTCCTGCATTGCGCCCTTTTCGCCCTGGCCCTTTTCCTTCCGGTCCACCATGACAAAGGTAGCTGCGACCTTTACACCCTCCAGGCCGGACAGGATCGCCATGCTCTCACGGATGGCAGTACCGGCAGTGATCACATCCTCCACAATGACCACCTCTTCCCCAGCCTGGGGAACATAGCCGACGAACACACCGCCTTCGCCGTGGTCCTTCACTTCCTTACGGTTGAAAAAGAAAGGAACATCCAGGCCGGCCTTGCTCAGCGCAACAGCGGCAGAGACAGCAATGGAAATGCCCTTATAGGCAGGTCCGTAAAGCACGGATTTCTTGTTCCCCACCTTCTCGAAATAGGCCTTGGCATAAAATTCGCCCAGCTTTGCGATCTCGTCACCTGTCTTGATCATGCCGGCATTGATAAAATAAGGGATCTTTCTGCCGCTCTTGGCGGTAAAATCACCAAATTTCAACACACCTGCAGATTGCAGAAACTGAATAAATTCTCTTTTGTAGCTTTCCATTGTAAAGTTCCTTTCTGTATATATTCATCGGATATAGTTTACAACAACACACATAGGATAGTCAAGACTTATCCGCATTGACGCCGGGATAAATCAGCCTTTCCTACTTGGCAAACTGCCGTCCCGGGAGCACCGGAACGGCAGCAAATATCAGTCCACAAACTCTGCAACGCAGCGCTCGTAAGCCGCAACAGGATCTGCCGCAGCGGTAATGGGACGGCCCACAACAATATAGTCAGAGCCAATTTCCTTTGCCTGTGCAGGAGTCATGACACGCTTCTGATCACCGGCATCGCCATCGGCAAAACGCACACCGGGGGTGATGGTCAAAAATGCCTTGCCGCAGGCATCATGTACCTTACCGGCTTCCAGAGGAGAGCAAACAATGCCGTCCAGACCGGCATTCTTTGCGGTCTTTGCATAGTGCATAACTACCTGGTCAATGGGCTCGTGGATCAGAAGATCCCGCTCCATTGCCTCCTGGTCGGTAGAGGTCAGCTGCGTCACTGCGATCAGCAGCGGACGGGTGCCGTCAGCACGGGTCAGGCCTTCCAGGGCGCCCTGCATCATGGCAGTTGTGCCGGCTGCATGAAGGTTGGTAATGTCCACATCCAGGTTAGACAGCACAGCCATAGCCTTCTTGACGGTATTGGGAATATCATGCAGCTTCAGATCCAAAAAGATCTTGTGGCCTCTTGCCTTGATCTGCTTAACGATTTCCGGACCCTCGGCATAATACAGCTCCATGCCGATCTTCACAAAGGGCTTTTTACCGGTGAACTTGTCCAGGAACGCAAAGGTTTGTTCCGCACTGGAAAAATCACATGCTACGATTACATCTTTACCCATTATTTTGCACCTCCGATAATTTCACGCAATGTATTGATCTTGTACTTATCCATGACCTCGGGCAGCTGAAGAATGATGTCCCGGCAGACATAGGGATTCACCAGATTGGCAGCACCCACCTGTACAGCAGTTGCACCGGCAAGCATCATTTCAATCACATCTTCTGCGGTGGTAACACCGCCCATGCCAACCACAGGGATCTTAACAGCATTTGCCACCTGATATACCATACGAACCGCCACCGGGAAGATGGCAGAGCCGGAAAAACCGCCCATCTTATTTGCGATCACAGGTCTGCGGGTACGCAGATCGATGCGCATACCCAGCATGGTATTGATCAGACTGATACCGTCTGCACCGGCATCTTCGCAAGCCTTGGCAATAGCGACGATATCTGTCACATTGGGGCTCAGCTTCACGATCACAGGCTTCGTGGTAACCTTCTTGACAGCTGCTGTTACCTCAGCCGCAGCCGCCGGGTCCGTACCGAAGCTCATGCCGCCGCCATGGACATTGGGGCAGCTGACATTGACTTCCAGCCAGCCCACCTGTTCTTCCTTGTCAAGCTTCTCACAGGTATAGGCATATTCCTCAACGCCAAATCCGCTGATGTTTGCCATCACAGGCTTGTGGAAGCATTTTTTCAGTTCCTTAAGTTCGTGAGAAATCACCTTTTCCACACCGGGATTCTGCAGGCCCACCGCATTGATCATGCCGGCTGTGCACTCTGCGATCCGGGGTGTGGGGTTGCCAAAGCGGGGGTCTTTTGTGGTTCCCTTAAAGGAGAATGTTCCCAGACAGTTGATGTCATACAGCTCGGCATATTCATAGCCATAGCCAAATGTACCGGACGCGGGGATCACGGGATTATCCAGAGTAATGCCACAAAGGTCCACACTTAGTCTTCCCACAGGATCTCCTCCTTTCGCATCACAGGGCCTTCCTTGCAGATACGCTTATAACCGGTGATGGTCTTGCAGGAACAGCCCATGCAAGCACCGAAGCCGCAGCCCATGCGCTTTTCAAAGCTCATTTGTCCGGATGTTTTGGATGCCCGGTAAACCGCCTTGAGCATAGGCTCCGGACCGCAGGTGTAAAAATAGGTGTAATCCATCTCTGCCAGGGCATCGGTAACGAAGCCCTTCATTCCGTAAGAGCCGTCCACCGTGGTGACGGTCACCTCCGCGCCCAGAGCCTGGAATGCTTCCTCACAGAAGATCTCGCTTTTGGTATTGAAGCCCAGGATCACCTGCACCTGCTTTCCCTGTGCGATCAGCTGCTTTGCCAGCAGATACAGAGGCGGAACACCCACACCGCCGCCAAGGAGTACAGGCTTCTGTCCGGCTTCCGTCAGATCATAGCCGTTTCCAAGGCCGGTCAGAAGGTCCAGGCTTCCCCTTTGCATCCGGGAAAGCTGCTCCGTGCCCTTGCCCACCACTTTATAGATGATAGTGAGCGTATCCCCCCGGACATCATGAACGGAGATGGGCCGGCGCAAATACAGACCATCGAGCTTGAGGTTCACAAACTGTCCCGGTGCAGTAACGGCAGATGTGTCACCCCGGAGGGTCATCTTAAAGACAGAATCCGTAAGGGGGATATTTTCAACAATTTCAAATAGTCCCTGTTTCATACACACCTCTCAGGAATCAATGGTAGAAATGGTCAGTGTCGTTTCTTCCAGGACATCCAGCAGCACCTTCACGGTATCCAGTGCGGTAAAGATCGTCACATTGTTCTCCGTTGCCAGCAGGCGGATCTGATGTCCGTCGTTGGCAGAGCCTTCCCCGGGATCCCGGGTGTTGAGAACATAGGCAATGTGGCCCTGGCGCAGTGCATCGGGGATCTCTTCGCTTCCCTCGCTGATCTTGCCCAGAATGTGGGTACGGATGCCGTTGCTCTTAAGGAAGCGGGCAGTGCCCTCCGTTGCCTGGATATTAAAGCCCAGGTTGTAGAACCGGCGGATCAGCGGCAGTGCTTCCTCCTTGTCCTTGTCGGCAATGGTCGCAAAGACAGTGCCGTAATTCTGCAGGTGCATGCCGGATGCCTGCAGGGCCTTATACAGGGCACGGTTCAGCTTATCATCATAGCCGATGGCTTCACCGGTGGACTTCATCTCAGGAGACAGGTAAGCATCCAGGCCGCGCAGCTTATTGAAGGAGAACACAGGTGCTTTTACATACCAGCGCTGCTTCTCATCCGGATAAATGTCAAACAGGCCCAGTTCCTTCAGGCTCTTGCCCAGGATGACCTCCGTTGCGATATCCGCAAGGCTGTAGCCGGTGGCTTTACTCAGGAAGGGAACGGTTCTGGAGGAACGGGGATTTACCTCGATGATAAACACATTATCGTCCTTATCCACAATAAACTGGATATTGTAAAGGCCCACAATTCCGATGCCCAGACCCAGCTTCTTGGCATACTGCAGGATGATTCCCTTAACCTTATTGGAAATGCTGAAGGAGGGATAGACGCTCATGGAGTCACCGGAGTGGACACCGGTACGCTCCACCAGCTCCATAATGCCGGGGACGAATACGTTGATGCCGTCGCAGATGGCATCGACCTCCACTTCCTTGCCCTGGATATACTTATCCACAAGAACAGGCTTATCCTCGTCGATCTCAACAGCGGTCTTCAGATAGTGCCGCAGCTGTGCCTCGTTGGCGACGATCTGCATGGCTCTGCCGCCCAACACAAAGCTGGGTCTGACCAGAACCGGGTAGCCGATTTGGGCAGCGGCTGCAATGCCGTCTTCGATCTTGGTGACCGCCTTGCCCTTGGGCTGGGGAATATTCAGTTCAGACAGGATCTTTTCAAAGCTGTCTCTGTTCTCAGCCTTTTCGATGGCAGCGCAATCGGTGCCGATGATCTTAACACCCCGGTCCATCAGAGGCTGTGCCAGATTGATGGCGGTCTGGCCGCCCAGGGATGCGATCACACCCTCCGGCTGTTCGAACTCCACGATATTCATAACATCCTCGGGAGTCAGAGGCTCAAAGTAGAGCTTGTCTGCCGTGGTGTAGTCCGTAGAGACAGTCTCCGGGTTATTGTTGATGATAATGGCTTCATAGCCGGAATTCTTGATAGTCGTCACCGCATGGACCGTGGAGTAGTCAAATTCCACGCCCTGGCCGATGCGGATGGGACCTGCGCCCAAAACCACGATCTTCTTCTTATTGGTCAGTACAGATGCATTCTCTCCTGTGTAGGAAGAGTAGAAATACGGAATATACGCACCGGTATGGCAGGTATCCACCATACGGAATGCAGGGAACAGCTTGTGTTCCTTGCGGAAGCGGTACACATCCAGCTCACTGCACTTCCACATACGGGCAACATACTTATCAGAGAAGCCCATCTGCTTGGCTGCGCGCAGCACCTCCGGGTTTTCGGCATTTGCCTTCAGGTTCTCTTCCATCTGAACGATCTTCAGGATCGCCTCCAGGAAGAAGGGCGTGATCTTGGTGATCTCATGGACGGTCTGCACCGTCTCGCCCCGGGCCAGCAATTCTGCAATGGCAAAGATATTGTCGTCTCTGAACTGGGAGATGTACTCCAGCAGCTCCGGAACAGACATAGTATCAAACTTGGCGTGGTAGATATGATTTGCACCGATCTCCAAAGAGCGGATACCCTTGAGCAGCGCCTCCTCCAAAGTAGAGCCGATGCCCATTGCCTCACCGGTTGCCTTCATCTGTGTGCCCAGCAGGTTGGAAGCTGCGGTAAACTTATCAAAGGGGAACCGGGGCAGCTTAGCGATAACATAATCCAGCTGCGGCTCAAAGGCTGCGTTGGTGTTCGCCACCTTAATGTCCTCCAGCGCCATGCCCACAGCGATCTTCGCAGTGACCCGGGCAATGGGATAGCCGGATGCCTTGGATGCCAGCGCAGAGGATCTGGAAACACGGGGATTGACCTCGATGAGGTAGTATTCACTGGAGTGGGGATTCAGCGCAAACTGCACATTACAGCCGCCCTCGATCTTCAGCTCACGAATGATCTTCAGTGCAGAATCATTGAGCATCTTCAGATCGTGATCATTCAGGGTCATAATGGGGGCAACCACGATGGAGTCACCGGTATGCACACCCACGGGGTCGATGTTTTCCATTCCGCAAATGGTGATGGCATGGTCATTGGAGTCACGCATGACCTCAAACTCGATCTCCTTGTAGCCCTTAACGCTCTTTTCGATGAGCACCTGGTGCACAGGAGAAAGCTTAAAGGCATTCAGGCCGATCTCCACCAGCTCTTCTTCACTGTAGGCAAAGCCGCCGCCTGTACCGCCCAGGGTAAATGCAGGACGCAGAACAACGGGGTAGCCGATCCGCTCTGCTGCGGCTTTGGCCTCCTCGATGGAATAGGTGATCTCGGAAGGGATCACCGGCTCACCGATCATCTCGCACATTTCTTTGAACAGTTCCCGGTCCTCAGCCCGTTCAATGGATGCGCTGCTGGTGCCCAAAAGCCCAACTCCGCACTCCTTCAGAACGCCCTTTTTCTCCAGCTGCATAGCCAGGTTCAGACCGGTCTGACCGCCCAGGCCGGGAATAATGGCATCCGGGCGCTCGTAGCGCAGGATCTTTGCAATATACTCCAGGGTCAGCGGCTCCATGTAAACCTTATCGGCAATGGTGGTGTCTGTCATGATGGTGGCAGGGTTGGAATTGCACAAAACAACCTCATAGCCCTCCTCCTTCAGTGCAAGGCAGGCCTGTGTGCCGGCATAGTCAAATTCCGCAGCCTGTCCGATCACGATGGGACCGGATCCGATAATCAAAACCTTCTTAATGTCATTTCTTTTTGCCATTACTTCAGCCTCCTACTTCTTGTAAACAACTTTACCGTCACATACTGTCAGCATACACTGTCCGTAGAATTCCCATCCTGCAAAGGGGGTCGCTTTACCCATGGACAGGAACTCCTCCGGGTCTACCCTGTAAGCTGCGTTCAGATCCCATATCGTATAATCCTCACCAAGGGGGATCCCGAAGCGCGCACGGGGGTTCTTTGCCAGCAGCTCCACCAACCGCTCCAGGGTAATGATCCCGGTCTTAACAAAGTGGGTGTACATTGCTGCAAAAGCCGTCTCAATGCCAACAATGCCAAAGGCACTGCCAGCCAGACCCTTTGATTTTTCTTCCGCGCTGTGGGGGGCATGGTCGGTGGCGATCATATCGATGGTACCGTCCTTAATTCCCTCCACCAGGGCAAGCCTGTCTTCCTCACTGCGGATGGGGGGATTCATCCGGAATCTGCCGTCCTCCTGCAGCTGGGAATCGTTCATGATCAAATAATGGGGTGCTGTTTCGCAGGTGATATCCACGCCCCGGGCCTTGGCATCCCGGATCAGCGCAACACTTTCCTTTGTGGAAATGTGGCAGACATGGTACTTACAGCCGGTCTGCTCTGCCAAACGAATGTCTCTTTCGATCTGCAGGTACTCACTGGCGCTGCAGATTCCTTTATGCCCATGCTGGGCAGCATACGCACCGTCATGTATATATCCGCCATGCAGAAGGTCATTTACCTCACAGTGGGCAACGATCATCTTCCCCAGAGCTTTTGCCCGAAGCATTGCCTGCTTCATCATCTCGTCACTCTGAACGCCCTTACCGTCATCGGAAAAGGCGATCACATCTTCCGCCATGCCGTCCAGGTCCGCCAGGGTCTCTCCCTGCTGCCCCACTGTAATGGCACCGTAAGGATACACATGGATCACCGCACCCTCTTCGATCAGCTTCAGCTGCTGAGCAAGATGCTCCCGGCTGTCGGGAACCGGATTCAGGTTTGGCATGGTGCAAACCGCTGTGTAGCCACCCCGTGCAGAAGCCTTGCTGCCGGTCTGCATGGTTTCTTTGTATGAAAAACCCGGCTCGCGAAAATGCACATGCACATCACAAAAGCCGGGAAAAACAACATATTCACGATTATCAGCAGACAAAAACTCCTTGACAACGGGAGAATCGGAAGAAATAACGCTGCCACTGGTGCAGCCGACCATCTTGAGCTTTGCGCAAGTGCTCATCATCACAAAATCCTCCAATCAATTTATCTGCACAATTATAGCACAGGCAGGATGCTTTGTCAAACAATGCACAAAGAAATCTTGCATTTCATAATACACAAAATTTCAGGCGGCATATGTGCGATCTGTCATCAAATCCACAAACCCCTTGTATCAGGACGCCTGCCTGCAGCAAGCCACCGCTCCCTGGGTCAAGGGTCGCGGTGGCTTGGTGAATGCGTTATTTCAGATCCCGCTTGATCCCCTCTGCAATACGGTAAATATCCTCCATAGAACGAATGGAAGAGATCTGTTCTTTATAGTAATTGCTGTAAGCGACGCCCCGCAGATACCAGGCAAAGTGCTTGCGCGCCTCCAGGCAGGCGATGTGCTCACCCTTGTCTTCATAGGCAAGGGCAAACTGCTTCAGTGCCACATCCACCCGCTGGGAAAGGGGCGGTCTCTGGGGCGCAGGCAGGCCCATCATGGCATGGTGCACCTGCTGAAACACCCAGGGGTCTCCAAAGGATGCTCGGCCGATCATCAAACCGTCCGCCCCGGTCCACTTCCGGCAGCGAAGCGCTGTTTCCCCGTCCACGATATCTCCGTTGGCGATCACAGGGATGCTAACCCGCTCCTTCACCTTGGCGATCATATCCCAATCTGCTGTGCCGGAATAGAGCATACTGCGGGTCCTGCCATGGACTGCCAGCATGGATGCCCCGTTTTGCTCCATTCTTTTGGCAAAGTCCAGCACATTGATACTGCCCTTGTCCCAGCCCAAACGGCATTTCACCGTGACCGGAACCTCCACTGCTTTGACCACCGCAGCCACGATCTGCTCCGCCAGCTCCGGGGTCCGCATCAAGCCGCAGCCGTCACCGGAATTTGCGATCTTCGGCATCGGGCAGCCCATGTTGATGTCCAGAAAATCACAGCCGGAAATCTCCAATGCCAGCACAGCGCCCTGGGCCATGATCTCAGGATCGTTTCCAAAGATCTGCGCACCGCAAATGCTGCCTGGATTCTTTTTCAGTAGGGCGGCACTTTTCTTATCACGGTAGACCAGTGCCCGGGAAGACACCATCTCCGTCACGGTGATCCCCGCTCCCAGTTCTGCGCAAACGCTGCGAAATGCCCAATCTGTAACACCGGCCATAGGCCCCAGTGCCAGGGGATTTTCCACTTGGATGTTTCCGATCTGCAATGCCGCCACCTCCGTTTCGGGAGATTATATCACAGCTTCCGCAATTTTACAAGTCAAAGCAGTGCACACAGCATCCATACCATCCCGGTAGCCAACGCGCCTGCAAATGCCCAAACCGGCCCGGGGATCCCAGGCCTTTTGCTCCGTTTCCGGGAAGGCCCGCTGATCAGCTTCTTTGCCTCTTGCAAAAGCGCCGTTTCCGTCACCCCTTCCCCGTTCACCGCGTCATCTTTCAGAATAAAAATTGCCTGTTCAAACATTTTCGGCTCCGGTGCGTGAACCACGATCACTTGCCTTGAGATTCCTTTTACCATATCAACACCTCCAGTGCAAAGTATTCCCATCAGGAAATTTTTTCATGCATCCTGCAAAAAGGCAACGCGCCGTTTAGTTTCATTTAACAACCGTAAACAAACTTCATCGTTGTTTCGCAGCAGAACGATTGTCATTTTCTCATTTTTTGATATAATACAGAAAAGGAGGTTTGGAACATGACATTTCAACAGCTTCGCTACATCCTTGAAGTTTATCACACCGGTTCCATCTCCAAAGCTGCTGAGAATCTGTTTGTAACACGCCCCAGTGTCAGTCTGAGTGTCAGCAACCTGGAGACAGAGCTTGGGTATCCTATCTTTGTCCGTACCCAAAGCGGGCTTCATCCTTCCCCCCAGGGTCAGCTGGTTTTGGAGTATGCCAGCCGGATCTGCGAGACCCATGACCTGATCAAAAACATTGGTGTAGAAAAGCGCAGGCGCATTGAGATCGCGTCCGTCAGTTACCAGCCCCTCAACAACGCTTTCCTGCGCTTACTCCGGGAGAACACAAACCGCAAGGACATCTCCTTTTCCTTTCGGTCTCATGGCTTCACCACTTTCAAAAAGCTTTCCTTCTTTGAAGTGGACTGTGTGTTTTCTGCGCCTTTTACCGTTAATAAGGAGCATGTGCAATCGCGTATCCTCAGCCACAATCTGCAGTGGCAGGAATTAAAGCGCATCCCGGTGTATATTTGCATCGGGCCGGGACATCGGCTGTACCATGTTCCCGATGTCACACCCAAGGATTTTTCAAAGGATACCCTTCTGGACACCCCCACCAGGGCGCTGTCCCGCTGCACCTTTTTGAAGGACTTCATCCATTTTAACGGTGACATTGCCATCTCCACCTCTTATCCCAATGTAAACTACGAAATTTTGGAGCAGGGACTTGCCTATAAGATCTGCAGGCGGCCCATAAACAAGATCATGCAGCGTTATCATCTGCGCTGTATTCCCATAGAGGGGGTCAGCCAGCAGCTGCTTTATGCCAGCAATCCCATGCGCACCCCCGCCCCGGAGGTCAAGCGATATGTTGAGCTGGTCCAGGAGGAGCTTCTTGCCTACGATGAAACGGCACTTCCTCCATGTATTTATGACTAATTTAAAAGCTCCCCGGTTCAATTGGAACCGGGGAGTTCATTATTATGCGCCTGTGTTCCAAATGGGCTGACCCATGGAGATCAGGACATTGTCGGTGGTATCGTAAACCTCCACTCTGTAGAACTTGCAGTTTTCTGCCGCAACCGCAAAGTAGGTGGTCTCGCCTGCTGCAATTGCCTGACTGAATACGATTCCCTCATCGGCAATCAGGTCCACTCTGTAATCGTGGCCGTTTTCAACGAGGCTGCTGTGGAAATCTCCCACAGAGAAGACCAGGCGCTTTCCTGTGAAATCTTCTGCTGCCTGGCTGCCCATCTGGGTATCGCCGATGCACATACGGACACCTGCCATACCGGCTGTGAAGTTACCGGCGCGCATTGCATCCAGGAATGCCCGGGAATGCTTTTCCTTCGTATAGAAGGTGGACATGGTCTCGATGTTCGGCATATTATGATCGTCGCTGCCGGCAGTTGCATACACCTTTTTGCCCAAGGCAAGCAGATCGGTCCAGAGCTTATAGTTGTCCGCAATCACAGGGTAGCCTCTGTGATGGAAGAGCACCTCGATTCCGGTCCAATCACCGAACCAGTAATCCAGAGGATCCTCAGAGGTCAAATATCCCTCGGACTTGGGATGCACATGGGTAAAGAAGCCGCCCTGCTGCTGAATATACTGAACGATCTCCACCATTCTGGCTCTGCTGTAGTGGGGATAGCTGGGTACGAAGTTGGTCAGCGGATCGTCCCCCTCATAGTTGATCTCAGGAACAGATTTCAGGAAATTATAGAACACCTCTTTGTCCGCAAAGATCATATTATAATGGACACCGTTGTGCAGCTTGCCCTCTGCATCGGCAGTGTGGGTATAGTCCGTGATCCATGTAGCAAACTCAGAGCCGCCAAGGAACATGGTATCATCCCACTCATCCAGGTACATATGCGCCGCCTGCTTATGGTCCACCAAAGTCGCAAAGTCCATGTCGATCTGTTCCATGTACTTCTTCCAAACCGTCAGACTCTGCTTGCCGTCGCCCTTCGGTCCGGACATGGAGTGATCATGGAGCTCACCGTGGTAGGCAGTAGTACCTGCATACAGACCCTCCAGGTTGGAGATATCCTCCTGGGTCGCGGTTTTTTCAACCTGTGCATATTTTTCCGCATCTGCCTTGGCCTGAAGCATAGTCTCCAGCACACCTTCATTCAGGGTATTGGGGTAAGCATTCAGCAGCTGGTAAATACCGGTTTTCTGCGCACCGGTAACAGATGCCCACTGTTCATCTATGGCAGATAGCTGTTCATTTAGACTGCGGGCCCGGGGCGCACCAAAAAGATACGCATCGTCTCCGATTTTGATATAGGCTCTGCCGTAAACTGTGATCTCGGCATTGTTGGAATTGATGATCGGTCCGTTCTGGGGCTTCATGATGCCGTAGAGCAAGTTGCTGGTTGCAGTATCCTGAGTTGCGAAGGTCTTTCCGTCGAATCTGGTATACTTGGAGGCAGTTCCCAGGTTCTTGGCATCCGGGATTTCCGTAGCGCTCAACGCAACACCGTAGGCCTCCACCTTTTCCGCAACCATATGGTCGCCATTGAAATCACAAATGAAGTACATGCCAACCACATCCGGTCTCAGCGCCATGCCTGTGATGGATAGATTGACTCTGTGGAAGGATGTACCGTCCGTCTGCGCAATTGCAAGATAGCCGTCGCAGGTCTCAGAAGCCTCCACTGCCTTCAGGCTGCCCTCGCAGGACAGGACCTTACCGTAGACCTCATCAGCAACATCATAGTCGTCCGTTGCCGAATCCAGGCAATACAGCGTTGCCCCGTTTTCGACCTTTACAGATGCAATATCGCAGCCATTCAGATCCAGTGTAACATCACCGGCAACCTCCAGGGTGTCTACATCCGCAAAGAGGATCACCTTGTTTCCAGTGCCGGCGCAGGCTTCCACAGCCGCCTGGGCAGTTTCATAAGAGGTCAGCGCTCCGGCTTCGTCTACACCCATAGCCTTGCTTCCGTCGGTGACGATCAGGTCAGAGCCCCAAGTAGCAACGCTGAGGGTGCTCTTATTGTAGATCGTCAAATTTGCGTTGGTCAGATCCGCACTGTCGTTGATGCCGATGTCACTGCCCGCGGAAACGCTTCGCAGCACAGTGGTGCCCGTATAGCCACCGGAAACAGTGAGCATATTGCCCAGGCCAGGCGCTCCAGCGTCGGTTGTTTCCTTTAAAAGTATCTGGGCAACAGATGCATCGCCTGCAAGAAGCACTCTGCCCTTATTGTAGATACAAGGCGCTGCCTTGGCAGTGCCGGCAGTAACCGTACCGCCATAGAAATTCAGGTTGCTGGTGGACTCGCCAAAGATCGCGCCGGCCGCGTTGGTCGCAACACCGCCTTTAACCTGACCACCGTACATATTCAATGTACCTTCAATGCTCAAGGTACCGCCATTGACAACAGAGAAGCCTTCTGCCGCCTTAAAGTCCAGAGTGCCGCTGTAGAGGTTCAGCGTGCCGCCCTCAGAAACCTGGACCGTACCGCCGGAGAACTTAGAGCCCTCTCCGCCCTGACCGCAAACAACACCGTCACCCATGATATTCAGCGTGGCATCGGGATAAACCGAGAACACTCTGGTGCTGCCCTTCAGTGTCTTGCCATTGAGATTCAGGCAGACCGGGTCACCCACATAGATGTACTTCTCCTTAAAAACGCAGGAGTCCTTGGCAAAGGCAAGATAGTAATGCCCGCTTTCCAGGTATACATCCTCCGCGTTTTCTTCGGTAAGAGCTGTCCACTGCACCTGCTTTTTGCAGTGCTCGCAGAAGGATTTCGCGCCAACCGTTACCAGCTGTCCGTCATTTACTTCCACAGAAAGGAAGCTGCCGTAAATGCTGATCTGCGCATCGGTAATATCTGCATCTGCCGCGTTGCCGACATCCAAACCTTCCACTGCGGAATCCAGGCGCAGCTTCACTGTACCTGTATAGGCGCCGGTAATCGTGAGCATATCACTCAGCTCCGGTCCGCCCTTGTCGGTTCTGCTCTTGGTATACAGCTCCTCAATGGAAGCATTGCCTGCCAAAGCTACACTGCCTCTGCACAGAACACAATCACCCAGTACCTCCGCGCTGCCACCGGTGATGCTTCCGTTTTTCATCTCAAAGCCGGCAGTGGGGGCAACATATACACTTCCGCCACCGTTCATGGCTGTGCCGCCCTGGATCGTACCGTTTTTCATCACAAAGGATGCACCGTCGGCCACATAAATATTTCCGCCGTTGCCGCCTGCAGAGTTATACTGGATCGCCTTACCGCCGCTGATCAGACCGTCCTCCATGTTGAAAACGCCACCGGAAGCAATATAAACATTGCCGCCGTTGCCGGCAGATGTGTCCGCGCGGCCGGCAGCACCGCCTGTGAGCTTGCCGCCAAACATGTTCAGTTCACCGGCAACATATGCCACACCGCCGTCCAGAATATGCCGTGCGCTGTAAGCAACATAGCTCAGCTCGCCGCCGTACAGATTTACCGTGCCGCCCTTCTCGATGTTCAGGACACCGCCTCTGCGCATACCGGTGGATCTGCCGCGGCCGGTGATCTTACCTGCACCGGAATCATCCATAATATTCAAAACAGCACCGTCCTGCACTGTGAACGCCTCAGTTGTGCCGTAGATCCACTGGCCGTTTAAGTACAGGCAAACCTCACTGCCGGAAGGGATCTTAGTGGTTGCCATCCAGTTGTACTGTTCCACAGATTCATCCAGCTCCAAATAATAGTGGCCGGTCTGCGTTGGTCCCATATTTCGAATATCATCGGTTGTCAGCTTCGTCCAGGTCACTGCCTTTTGGCAGTGCCGGCACTGTTGGGGAAGCGCTGTCTGTTCACTTGCCGCTACCGTAACAGCCATAGCTGTCAGCGCAAGGGCAACCACCAGCAGGATCGCAAAAAGCTTTTTATTCATATGATCCGTTCCTTTCTGTTACTGCGTCAGCTTCTCGGCAGACCAAATGGGATTGCCGATGGCAATGCGGGAATTCAAGGTCACATCAAAGATCTCCGCTCTGTAAAAACGGCAATCGCCAGCGTCAAAGGCAAAATATACCGTTTCTGTACAGGGAAATTCCTGGCTGTAAATAACCTCTTCGTTGCCGTAGATGTCGATCCGGTAGATATGCTTTTCGTCTGCCACCGACTTGTGGAAATCCCCCACGGATATGACCACCCGTTTGCCGGCAAAGCTGTCCGCGGTGCTTCCCATCAAATCGTCTCCGATGCACATCCGGACGCCCACAGGACCTGCGGCAAAATCGCCTACTCTGAGACGCTCCACATAGGCCTTTGCATTTCTGTCCGATGCGTAAATGGTGGACAGGCCCTTTTCCGAGGGCATATTGTGCTCATCATTTCCCGCTGTAGCCCACACACGCTTACCCATGGTCAGCAGGTTGCGCCAGAGCTTATAGTTATTCTGGGTATTCACACCGTTGCGGTCTGACTTATAGGTATTGATGACCTCAAGACCGGTCTCATCGGCAAACCAATAGTCCAGAGGGTTGTCCGAATTCATGTAGCCATTGTGTTTCGGATGGACATGAGAGAAGAATCCGCCCTTGGCTTTCACCGCTTCGGCAAGTTCCGCCAGCCGTTCTCTGCTGAAGTGAGGATATGTCGGAAACTCCGCTTCCAGCGGATCACCTCCGGTATAGGGAAACTCCGGGAATTCCTCGAAGATCTCCAGCAGCGGTTCCGGGCTCGCAAAAATCATGTTATAGTGTATGGAATTTTCTCCCTCGAGGACATATCCCATGGTATTGGGGATCCAGGTGGCTGCTTCCGTTCCGCCAATAAACATGGTTTCATCCCACTCATCCAGATACATATGGCGCACCTGCTTATGGTCCACGATGGCAGCAAAGTCGATCTCCATGCCCAACATCAAAGACTTCCATACCGGCAGCGTCTGCTTGCCGTCACTGCGTCCGCCGGAGTCCGAGTGATCGTGCAGCTCCCCATGGTATGCGGTTCTGCCTTCGTAAAGCGCTTCCAGGTGGTCAATGTCCTCCTGGGTTGCCGCAAAGAGATTTTCCGGTTCTTTCTCATCCTGCCCAGGCTGGTTGCCGCAGCCGCAGATCCCAAGCAGCACTGAAAACACCAGGATCAAACCAACGATTTTTTTCATTTTTCACACGCTCCTGTCTGAAGAGTATTCCAAATGGGATTTCCAATGGCAATGCGGGAGTTCAAGGTCTCGTCGTACACCTCGGCGCGATAGTAGCGGCAGGGCATCGCATCCGTTGCCAGGTAAGTGGTCTTCCCGCAGGGGATCTGCCGGGAGTATACCACCTCTTCATCGGCATAGAGGTCTAAGCGGTAGGTATGGGAGGTATCCGCCACGCAGCTGTGGAAATCTCCCACCCCAAGGACCAGACGCTTCTTCGCAAATTCACACCTTCCGCCTGTGCAGGTATCACCAACGCACATCCGGATGCCTACCGGACCGGCTGTCAGATCTCCCACACGCAGGCAATCCACAAAGTCCTGCGCCTTTTTACGGGCGGCATAGATGGTTGACAGCGCCTTATCCGAGGGCTTGTTATGCTCGTCGTTTCCTGCCGTTGCCCAAACCCGTTTTCCCAACCGCAGGAGGTCTGTCCAAAGCTTATAGTTCTTCTCCGTGGTCTGACCATCTCTGTCAGAGTGGAAGGTATAGATTACTTCCAGGCCCGTTTCGTCCGCAAACCAAAAGTCCATCGGGTCCTCCGACAGACACATGCCCTTAGCTTTGGGATGCACATTGGATACAAAGCCGCCCCGGGCCTTGACCTCCGCGATCAGCTCCTGGAATTCCTTCACTGTATATTTGGGATATCTGGGGAACATGCCGTTCAGCGCGTCTCCCTCAAAGCAGAATTCCGGTCTGCTTTGCAGCATTTCCAAAAGGGGCTCAGGTGTGGCAAAGATCATGTTATAGTGCAGCCCGTTGATTAGCTTCCCCTCTTCATTGCGTATTGGCAGATGCGGACGGTCTGTAAGCCAGGTGGCAGCCTCCGTGCCGCCAATGAACACGGTGTCATCCCATTCCTCCAGGTACATATGCCGCACCTGCTTATGGTCCACAATGGTGGCAAAGTCCATTTTAAGCTCTGCCATGCCGGCTTTCCACTCGTCCAATGTGCAGTGCCCGTCACTGCGGCCGCCGGTAGATGCATGGTCGTGAAGCTCCCCATAGTAAGCCGTCCGTCCGGCATACAACCCGTCCAGCTGGGAGATATCCTGGGCACTGGCTTCAAAGCGTTGCATACAGAACCTCCTTGCGTTGCACTTTTACAGCGTTTCAAGTGTATTTTAGCATAGAACCTCGGGATTGAAAACTAAAAGAATCCTTGCACAGGTGTAACATCACTTCTACAGCAAACAGCTCCGGGAAGTGTTGTATTTTTCCGATAAATGTGATATATTTTCAATAAAACACAAGACCAGGAGGCACATACTATGACATTTCAGCAACTGCGATATCTGCTGGAAGTACATCGCACAGGCTCTATTTCCAAAGCCGCAGACAACCTCTATGTCTCCCGCCCCAGTGTCAGTTTTTGCATCAACTCTTTGGAAGAGGAAGTGGGGTATCCCATTTTCCTGCGCACCCGGCAAGGTCTGGTCCCCTCCAAGCTTGGGCAGCAGTTTTTAAATTACGCCAACCGGATCTATGCCACCTATCAGCTTATGGGAAACATCGGCCAGGAAAGCACCTGCCGGAAGGTCCATTTTTCCATCTGCAGCTACCTCCCTGTTGTCCATGCTGTTTCCGATCTTCTGCGGGAATACCCGAACCGCAAGGAAGTGGGGTTTTCCTTCCGAGTAAACTCTGTGGATGATATCATGGAGCTGCTCTCCCAGTTCGAGCTGGATCTGGCTGTCTTTGCCCGGTTCAAAACGAGCAGGGCAAGCATCGAAGCCAAGATGGAAAAGCGCGACCTGCATTGGCAGATCCTGGGCACCATCCCCACTGTCATTCAGATCGGTCCCGGGCATCGGCTGTACGAAAAGGAAGACCTGACACCCAAGGACCTGGAAAACGACACCTTGCTGGACACCTTATACTGCGAGCTCTCCCGCAACAAAACCATTCGCAAAATTATAAATATCCCCCCGGAGTGTGTGATCCCCTGCACAGATTCTACAGTTAAGCACGAATTGATCGAGAAAGGTCTTGGCTACACCATCGGACGCATGCCGCCAAAGCAGACGATCCTGCGCAAAGGTCTGCGCTGTATCCCCATTGAGGAGCTGGAGCAGCCACTGTACTGTGCCTTTAATTCCGCCCGCCCCCTGGCACCGGAAGCTAGCCGGTTCATTGCGCTTGTGCAGCAGCAGATCGCCCTGGATGCCAGCCGGTAATATTCCCAATAATTGCCACAAATCCCCGTATTTGCATACGGGGATTTGTTGTTAGTCAAGATATTTAGGCGGGTTGTACCGGCCCTTGGGTTCCCATTCCGGCAGCGGAAAGCGCTGCATCGCGCCAAACACTCTGTCTTTCAGATCGGGGTACTTCCCGCTCAGTTCATAAACCAGCTGCTTGATCTCTTCGCGTTTGGTGTGCTTATCCACAGGGCAGCGGTTTTCCAGCACCGGAAGCGCCTGCCTCGTTACAAAATGGTCAATGGTCTGCTCATGGATATAGAGCATCGGGCGGATCTGAATGATCCCCGTCCTGTCCAGGTTGGTCACCGGCTGAAAACAGCTGATGCGCCCCTCGTACAGCAAGGACATCAGAAAGGTCTCCACCGCATCGTCATAGTGATGGCCCAGCGCCAGCTTGTTCAGCCCCCGGTCCAGCAGCGCCTGATTCAGTGCGCCTCTTCGCATCTTTGCGCACATGGAGCAGGGGTTCTTCTCCTTGCGGTAATCAAAGATCACCGGGCCGATCTGCGTTTCCACCAAAGTAAAGGGAACCTCCAGCTGTGCACACAGCTTTTCGATTCCGGAATAGTCCATGCCCAGACCCATATCAATGGTGATGGCCTCCAGGGTAAAGGGCTTGTGGTTATACTTCCGCAGCTCCGCCAGGAACACCAAAAGTGCCAAAGAATCCTTGCCGCCGGACACACCGACGCCAATGGAATCCCCGCTTTCTATCATATTATAATCTTCCACGCATCTGCGTACCAGTCCAATAAGTCTCTGCATATTGGATTTCCTCCAAAAATCAGTAAAAATTCGAAGTGAGTATTTAAGAGCATTCCGGAGCTTTTTTGAGCATTTCGAAGATCGCTCCGGTTTTCATAAATTTTATCAAAATTCTTGTTGACATTTAATTTTTCATATGGTATAAGGATCTAGCGTTTGCAGATATTGTAATACCTGCATGACTAAATGTCAAAATATTTTACCTAATTGGAGGAACGCATAATGTCCACTACACTGGCTAAGAAGGAGACCGTGGAACGCAAGTGGTATGTGATCGACGCTGCCGGTAAGCCCCTGGGCCGTACCGCTGTCATCGCTGCTAACCTGCTGCGCGGCAAGCACAAGGTTGATTTTACTCCCAACGTTGATTGCGGTGACTACGTGATCGTCATCAACACCGACAAGGCAATCCTGACCGGCAAGAAGCTGGATCAGAAGTCCTACTACCGTGTATCCGGCTGGATCGGCGGTCTGAAGGAAACCAAGGCTCGCATCATGATGGAGACCCGCTCCGACTACGCCCTGGAGCTGGCCGTCAAGGGCATGCTGCCTAAGAACACCCTGGGTCGCAACTCCATGACCCGCCTGCTCCTGTACAAGGGTGCTGAGCATCCCCACGCTGCTCAGAAGCCCGAAGCATGGACCCTGGACTAATTTGGAGGTAAACGATTATGTACGAGAGCAAGAAGAAGTATAACTACGGCACCGGCCGTCGTAAGTCCTCCGTTGCCCGTGTTCGTGTTTATGAGAACGGCACCGGTTCTATCATCATCAATGGCCGCGACATCGACGAGTACTTCGGTCTGGAGACCCTGAAGCTGGTCGTTCGTCAGCCCCTGGTCACCACTGACCTGGTTGGCAAGGTAGACATCGTTGCTACTGTTGCTGGCGGTGGTGTTTCCGGCCAGGCTGGTGCGATCCGTCACGGCATTTCCCGCGCACTGCTGACTCTGAACCCCGAAGTTCGCCCCGCTCTGAAGGCTGCAGGTTTCCTGACCCGCGACCCCAGAATGAAGGAAAGAAAGAAGTACGGTCTGAAGGCAGCCCGTCGCGCACCTCAGTTCTCCAAGAGATAATCTATCTCTCATCAAGAACATCAAAAACCCAGAAACCGCAACGGTTTCTGGGTTTTCTTTTTATTGCTACTCCCCTATTTGGTGCAAATAATCTAAATGGCATTACAATAAAGATCAGTTGAAATAAGACAGCCCCGAAAACCCATTGGTTTCCGGGGCGATTTTACAATTTCTGCATCAAGGAATGATGTTCTGGGATTTTGTTACCTCATAGGGATTTGCGATGGCTGCGTTGACCGCTTCCACAATGACCTTCTTATCGCTTTCTGTCAGCTTCAGGGAATCGGCTCTGTCGATATTGACAGCATGCAGTGTCTGTCCGTCGATCACCGCATACCAGGTATAGGCTGCGATGACACGGCCCATATTGCTCAGATGGAAGCCGTCTCTTGTAAGGGTATCCCCCATGAAGCTGGTACGGGCATTCTGAATTGCCGTTCCCACAGGCAGGATCTTCTCAAAAGCACCGCAGTTCTGCACTTCCTTCTGCACCGCATTGACGATTCCCAAATACATGGTGTGCTGATCGTTTGCATATCTGGCAAAGGCCACCTGCGTGCTGTCATGTTGGTATGCCCAGGTCATGTGCCAGTACAGCTTTGCATCCGGATTGGTCTTATTCTCATTGACAAAGGTAACCAGCTGCTCAAGATAAGGCTGGTATGTATCCGGTAAGCCGGAATAAGGGCTGGCCTGCTGCATGGTGATGATATCCCACTGCTCATCCTGAAGACCCTGCAGCAAAGACATCTGCATCGGAGATACTTCCCATACACCGGTGGTATTCTTGTAATACTTGTATGCTTCCTCACCGGAAGCACTGTTTTCTGCATGCGTCTTCAGCGGGCATCCGGGGATGTACAGGTTTCCCAAAACGATCTCAGAAACCCCCTCCGCCTGGGCAACGGCATACAAATGCTCCATCGCATCCACAGAAAAGCTGTTGCCGATGGCAAGCACCTTCAGGCTCTTGACCGTGGTAGGCGCATTGGTAGCCGGAGGAAGTATTTCATCCTGCGTCTCCTGGGGCGCAGAATTGCCGCAGGCACACAGCCCCAGCAGCAACGCAGCTGCCAGCAGACACGCAAAAATTCTTTTCATAACAACACCTCATTTCATCATATCCCGGCAAATTCCGTCGGCAGCTGTCTTCGCTTGTTTCCCCTATCAGAATCACCGTGTTTTCCTGACTATACCACACAAAACAGAAAAATGCAATGCTGCGTTGTATACGCATTATGATCTGAGATTCATTTCTTCGTACCGTAGTTTGTTATGCTTTACAACGATGCATCACCTGCTGGGATGTGAGATATGAAGAATGCTATCTTTGCCAGCAGGTGGCAATCCCCTGGGAAGGAAACACCTTGACAAATGATTTTTCCGGAGATATAATGCAAGCGAAATGGGCCTGTAGCGCAGCTGGGAGCGCATCACATTCGCATTGTGGGGGTCGTCGGTTCGAATCCGATCAGGTCCACCACGAAAAAAGTCTCTTTTGTCTACCTGACAAAAGAGACTTTTTTGAGTGATACATGCCTTTGGCGCGTGGGCAGAACCCATCGCATCACCTGCCGCAGCAACGCTGCATCACTTATTTGCAACGCCATATATCACATCATCGGGAGGAACGAGCATGACAGACCGCAATACAATAGCCGTTTTGGGCGCAGGCACCATGGGACCCGGAATCGCAACCACATACGCACTGCACGGGTACACGACCCGTCTGTATTCCCGCACACAGCAAACACTGGACCGGGCGAAGGATGTGATCCGGTGCAACCTGGATCTATTTGTGGAAGAGGGGCTCATCGACCAAAAGCAGGCAACTGCAGCCCTGGGTAATATCTCCTTCACAGATCAGCTTTCAGAGGCCGTGGACGGTGCGTGGTACATTGCCGAAACCATCGTGGAAAAAGAAGCGCCTAAGCGGGCTTTATACCTGCAGCTGGACGCGCTGCTTCCGGAGGATGCTATCATTGCCAGCAACACCTCTTACATGGATATTTTCGCACTGATGCCCAAAAGCAGGCTTCCCTACTGTGTGATCTCCCACTGGTACGCTCCTGCGCATATTCTTCCCCTGGTGGAGATCGTCCGGGGGCCCGAGACCCGGGATGATGTGATGGACACGGTATGTGCCCTTCATAAAGCCTGCGGAAAAACCGCTGTGCGCATGGAAAAGTTCATTCCCGGCTTTATCGTCAACCGGATGCAAAGCGCCATGACCCGGGAGGTCATCTATCTCATCGAAAACGGCTACTGCACCGCAGAGGACCTGGATCTGGCTGTAAAAACAAGCCTCATGCCCCGGGGCTTGCTGCTGGGTCTTGTGGAACGGATGGACTTTAACGGCCTCGACATGCTTGCCAACAGCCTCAGCAACAAGAAATTCACCCCCGCACCGGAGCCGGAGCGTCCTGAAATGGTGTTTTCCCATTACGACAAGGGAGAATACGGTGTGAAGACCGGAAAGGGCTTCTACTCCTACACCCAGAGTACCTACGCGGATACCTTGAAAATGCGGGACAAAAAGCTCTTAAAAAGCGTGCAGCTGGGACAAGCCTTTCTGGAAGATCCCCTGCACGATCCCGATTAACACAGCGCCTGCCATATGACAGACCCCGGAATGCTGCGCATTCCGGGGTCGTTTATTATACAGCACGCTTTTCCTGCACAAACACTGCAGCAGAGACACCGGGGATCTGAATCCTTCCTTGGCAGCACATTTGTGATTCTATGCCGGCACAGACATCATCAATGCACCTTTGCCATATACCTGCGGGCAAATCGATCCATGCAGGATGGTGATCCGGGTGAAAGACCGCAAAGATCCGCTCCCGTGGATCCTCCAGCAAAAAAGCTGCCCCATTGGGTTCTTTCCAGCAAACCGGATGCACACAGGCAAGGACCTCCTGTCTATCAGAAAGGCGCAGCAAGCTATGGGCCTTTCTGAAGGCAATAAGCCCCTTGTAGTACGCAAAAACCTGCTCCACCTCAGGGTCTTCCAGGCAGCTCCAGCGGATCTGATTGACAAGATCCGGTGCGTTGTAGCTGTTTTCCACGATATTCCCCCGGGCATCCCGTTTCGTCCGCAGCAGCTCCTCACCGGCATGGATAAAGGGGATTCCCTGGGCGGTAATATAAAACGCAGCTGCCAGCCGGTTCATCCGGATCCGCAGGGTCTGATTCACATCCGGTGCGGTGGTATGCAGCCTGTCAAATAGGGTCATATTGTCATGGCAGGATGCATAGTTCACGCTTTGCGCCGGTGCATCACACCACTGGGGCAGCCCCATGAAGCATTGCTGCAGCAGTGTCTTCGGCACTTTTGCCCCGGTGATGTACCCAGGGTCTGTATCCTCAAACACATTTCCCCGGAGCATATCCCGCAGGGTATCGCTAAAATATGCAAAATTGGGAGTCAGTGGGGAATTTTTCTGGGTCGCCAGTTTGCAATCCGGTGCCCAGGTGGGCAAGTCCCAGCCCTCCCCGTAGAACAGCACATGGGGATGTTTCCCATGAACAGCTGACACAACAGCATTGACGGTATCCACATCCAAAAGCCCAACCAAATCAAACCGGAAGCCGTCAATATGGTATTCCTCTGCCCAGTATTTTACGGAATCCACGATAAATTTGCGTACCATGGGTCTTTCCGATGCCGTATCGTTGCCGCAGCCAGAGCCGTTGGAAGCAGACCCGTCGGGGTTTTTCCGGGAGAAATATCCCGGCACGATTTGGTTAAAGCAAAAGGCATCCGCGTCAAAGACATGATTATACACCACATCCATGATCACACCAAGGCCCTGCTCATGCAGGGCTTTGATCATTTCCTTGACTTCCCGCACCCGCACCGCACCGTCGTAGGGGTCCGTTGCGTAAGAGCCCTCCGGCACATTGTAGTTCACCGGGTCGTACCCCCAGTTATACTGGGCATCCTGCCTTGTCTCATCCACAGAGCCAAAGTCATAAAAAGGCAGGATATGCACATGGGTAGCGCCCAGGGAGCGCACATGGGAAATAGCCGTTGGTTTCCCACCGGGTGTGTGGGTATTCTTTTCCGCAAGGCCAAGATACTTTCCCTTATGGCTGACTCCGCTTGCCGGGTCAACGGTCAGATCCCGAATATGCAGTTCATAGATCACAGCGTCTGTCGCGCAGATCCCCTGGTGGGGGCTCTTGTCAGTAGACCACCCCTCCGGGTCGGTGGTTGCCAGGTCCAGCACCATCCCCCGCTTGCCGTTGACACCGCAGCTGCGGGCATAGGGATCGCAGGCTTCCCGCCACGCTCCGTCTATCAGCAGGCAGTAGGTATAATAGCATCCTACAAAGGTCAACGCTGCAGAGGCGACCCATGTCCCGTTACTGTCCTTCTGCATCCGGATCTGAGCCAGCCGGTCATCCACACCGTCAGTGCCGCCTGCATACAGAAAAAGCTTTCCTTCCACGGCAGTTGGCGCCCACACCCGGAAGCTGACACCTGTTTGGGTGATCCGCACCCCCAGGTCATCCCCGGCATACGTATACCGGGATACAAATTCTTTTGTACCGTACATAGCAATTCTTACAGCTCACCGGGAATGTTTTTCATGGTAAGGCCGATGCGCTTGCGCTTTTCATCCACTTCCAGCACCGCCACCTTCACAACATCGCCCACCTGGACAACTTCAGAGGGATGCCGGACCTTCCGGTTGCAGACCTGCGAGATATGAACAAGGCCATCCTGGTGGACACCGATATCCACAAAGACACCAAAATCGATGACATTGCGCACTGTGCCGGAGAGCACCATGCCGGGCTTCAAGTCCTTCATTTCCAGAACATCGGTCCGCAGGATCGGTGCGGGAAGCTCGTCACGGGGGTCTCTTCCGGGCTTGAGCAGCTCTTTTACCACATCCTGCAGGGTGGGAAGACCCGCTCCACAGGTCTGCTCTAAATTCTCAGCAGCAAGGGTCTCAAACCGTGCAGCCAGCTCCTGCAGCCTTCCCTGTGCCACATCCTGCTTGGTATAACCGCAAAGCTGCAAAAGCTTCAAGGCAGCCTCATAGGACTCGGGGTGGACACCGGTATTATCCAGGATCTCTTTGCTCTCCGGGACACGGAGGAAGCCGGCACACTGCTGGTAGGCCTTGGGTCCCAGCTTGGGCACTTTTTTCAGCTGCGCCCGGGAGCTGAATGGACCGTTCTCCTCACGGTACAGCACCACATTTTTCGCCGTTGTGCTGTTCAGGCCCGACACCTGCTGCAGCAGGCTTACAGAGGCAGTATTGACATCCACACCAACTGCGTTGACGCAATCCTCCACAACACCGCCCAGAGCTTCATCCAGCCGCTTTTGCGGCATATCGTGCTGATACTGCCCTACGCCGATGGCCTTGGGATCGATCTTCACAAGCTCCGCAAGAGGGTCCTGCAAGCGTCTGGCAATGGAGACAGCAGAACGCAGATTCACATCAAAGTCCGGGAATTCCTCCGCTGCCAGCTTGGACGCAGAGTACACCGATGCACCCGCCTCGCTGACGATCATATAGCTGACACCGGGCAGCTGCTTCAGCATCTCAACGGTCATAGCCTCTGTCTCTCTGGATGCCGTGCCGTTTCCGATGGCAATGTGCGCCACACCGTGTCGGCGGATCATCTGAGAAAGCAATGCGATGGCCTCATCTTTTTTCCGCTGGGAGAAGGTGGGGTATACCACTGCTGTATCCAGGACTCTGCCTGTTCCGTCCACGACCGCCACCTTACAGCCGTTGCGGTATCCGGGGTCCAGGCCCATGGTTACAAAGCCCTTTACCGGTCTTTGCATCAAAAGGGGCTTTAAGTTCAGGGCAAAGTTGCCAATTGCCGCTTCTGCCGCCCGCTCTGTCAGGGTGCTGCGCAGCTCCCGCTCCGCACTGGGGGCGATCAGTCTGTCATAGGCATCCTCTGCCGCTGCCCGGACAAATGCGGATACCTGTGCCGTGGGCTTCAGTGCGCCCCGGCAAACCAGCGCCTGCCCTTCCGCACCGGGAAGGGCGATCCCCACCTTCAGGAAGCCCTCCTTCTCACCCCGGTTGATAGCCAGGATCTGGTGGTTCTGCAGGCGGGATACATTGGACGAAAAGGCATAGTACAACCGGTAAACACTGTCGTTATCCGGATCTGTTGCCTGGACGGTCATAACCGCAAAGCGCTCCATCTTCAGACGCAGTGCCTTACGGATGTCTGCATCGTCGGAGATCATCTCCGCAATAATATCGGAAGCGCCGGCCAGGGCATCCTCCAGCGTGTCTACACCCTTTTCCGGGTCGATATATGCCTGGGCAAGGGTCGCCGGATCTTCTCCCGTCTGGGCAAAAATGGCCAGCGCCAAGGGCTCAAGTCCCTTCTCCTTGGCAACGGTTGCCCGGGTGCGTCTTTTCTGCTTATAAGGACGGTACACATCCTCCACTTCCGCCAGGGTGGCAGCAGCCTCAATGGCATCCACCAGTTCCTGGGTCAGCTTCCCCTGCTCCTCGATGGAGCGCGTGACCTCCTCCTTACGCTGCTGCAGATTGCGCAGGTAGTTCAGCCGGGTCTCCAGGTTGCGAAGGGCGGTATCATCCATAGCACCATGGAGCTCTTTTCTGTATCGGGCAATGAAGGGGATCGTATTTCCTTCATCCAACAGAGCAATAACATTATCCACATAGAGCTGCTTTTGTCCCAGCTCCTGTGCCAGTATTTCAGCAATCGGTTTCATTGGTATCCTCCCAGTTTGATTTTCCTCAGTATACCACACTTTCCCCGGATTGGCAACGCGGACATTTCGCCTCCTGCAGGAAAATCGAATCTATTGTGATTTTCCCTTGCAGGAAACCACAACAGGTGGTATAATGTCCTCTATAAGGAATCTACACTCCACGGAGGTGTTACTGTCATGTTTATTCTGCCTTTTTTGACCGTATCCGCCGTTGAACTGCACCGCATGAAGCCCGCACTGATCGTGATCACAGGGATCCTGATCGTACTGGCACTGTGCTGCATTTCAATGGTCCTTTACAATCTTACCGCGAAGAAAAAGATCCACGGTGTCGTCTGCGGTGCGCTTCTGGCTGCCACGCTGATCGTACTGGTAGCGGCCATGTATGCACACAAACAGTACAATTCCGCGGCAGATGCCATTTTGGGCACTGTGCCTCAGGTCACTGTCCCCTCCACCCAGGACAAGACGCCGACGGAGCAAACCACCCAGCCGGAGGAGACCACCACCGCTCCCACAGAACCGGATCCCACTTATGTTCCGGAATATACGGATCTGAGCAACCCGGCAAACTGGGGCATCAATTGGGAGATCATCGAAAAGGGCAGCATTGTCTCGGAGTACCAGCGCCCCGAGCCCATTTCCTTTGGGCAAGGCGCGCACTACACCCAGCTGGAAGGCATCGTGACCTTCCGGGGAGACAACTACCGCTCCGGTCCGACATACGGCACCGCCAATGTGGTTGACCAGGAGCTGACAGAGGTCTGGCGCGCCGGCATCGGAACCTTTAACGGCTGGCCCGGCAGTGGCTGGACCGGTCAGCCTCTCATTGTGCGCTGGGATGACGAGACAAAGTCTGTCATGAATCTGTACAACGAGAAAAAGGCCAAGGACGGGCTCGTGGAAGTGATCTATGCCACATTGGACGGCTACATTTACTTTTACGATCTGGACGACGGCTCTTACACCCGCGACCCCATTTGGGTTGGCATGAATTTCAAGGGCGCAGGCTCTTTGGATCCCCGGGGTTATCCGCTGATGTATGTGGGCTCCGGTGACTTTGTAAATGGAAAGACGCCCCGGATGTTTATTATCAGCCTGGTTGACGGCAGCATCCTCTATGAGCAAAGCGGCACAGATCCCTTCACAAAGCGCAGTGATTGGGCCGCCTTTGACTCCTCTCCTCTGATTGACGCGGAAACAGATACGCTGATCTGGCCCGGTGAGAGCGGCATTCTTTACACCATCAAGCTCAACAGCCGGTATGACGCTGCCGCTGGAACCGTTACCGTAGCCCCGGAGGAGACCGTAAAGACCCGCTATACCACATCCCGTTCCAGTGGTGGAAGCTATTGGCTGGGTTATGAGCCCAGTGCCGTGATCGTGGACCGCTATCTGTACATTTCCGAAAATGGCGGTATGTTCTTCTGTATCGATCTGAACACCATGGAGCTTGTGTGGTCTCAAGACACCCGGGACGACTCCAACTCCACCCCTGTATTTCAGTGGGATGCTTCCGGTGAGACCGGATATATCTACACAGCACCGTCTCTTCACTGGACAGCAAGCAGCAGCCAAACCGGTCAGATCAGCATTTATAAGCTCAACGCCAAAACCGGTGAGATCGTTTGGGAGAAGCCTTTTGACTGCCACACCGTCTCCGGTGTTTCCGGCGGTGTGCAATCCACACCTCTGCTGGGCAAGGCAGGCACAGAGCTGGAAGGCTTGATCATTTATACCGTGGCCCGTACCCCCAACGGAGGTGACGGTGTGCTGATCGCCCTGGATACCGAGACCGGTGAAACCGTTTGGGAGCACTATATGTCCTACTACGCATGGAGTTCCCCTGCCCCGGTTTACACAGAAGACGGCAAGGCTTACATCATCGCCTGCGACTCGGCAGGCTATGCCACCCTGATCGACGGCACCAACGGAGAAGAGCTGAGCTACCTGGGATTGGAAGCCAACGTGGAAGCGTCTCCTGCTGTATTTGGCAACATGGTGGTTGTGGGAACCCGCGGACAACGGATCTACGGTTTGAAGGTCAGCTGAGAAAAGCGGTGCTTTCGCCCACTGCAGTTGCTGAAAATCTATTGACGAAACTCATAATTCCAGATATAATATTTTTAGCAGTACTTATTAAGGAGGATTCTTTATGGAAAAGCGCATCATTACCATCAGCCGTGAATTTGGCAGCGGCGGCCGCACAATCGGACATCTTGTAGCTGAAAAGCTTGGAATTCCTTTTTACGACAAAGAGCTTGTGGACCACATTGCGCTGGAATCCGGATTCTCCCCCAGCTATATCGAAGAGCACGGTGAGCATTCTCCCGGCAACAACATTTTCTCCTATGCCTTCTCCAATCAGACCGTTCCCGGTGTTATGCACGGTCTTTCCACTGCTGACTTTCTGTGGAATGTCCAGTGTAACGTGATCCTGCAGCTTGCCGAGAAGGGTCCCTGCGTCATCGTTGGACGGAACGCTGACTACATACTCAAGGACAGAGAGGACTGCCTGCATACCTTCATCCGGGCGGACAAGGAATTCCGTGCTGACCGTATCGTCAGACTTTACGGTGAATCCGAAAAGAGTCCCATGACCCGTTTGAACGAAAAGGATAAGCGCCGCCGTGTGAATTACCATCACTACACAGGCCGCACCTGGGGCAAGGCAGAAAACTACGATATGTGCCTGTGCAGCAGCACGCTGGGTGTTGAGTACTGTGCAGATCTCATCGTTTCTGTTGTGAATAACTCCAAGTAAACAGACATCCCGACATTCTTTTGAATGTCGGGATTCTTTTATTCTTCTGCTAGGGTCGTATCCTTGATATGGATGGGAACACCGTTGACTTCCACATTTTCATCTGCGCAAATCAAAATGTACTTGACACCGCCGATCACCCGGGTCTCGATGAGATCGCTTCTGGAAGGATCCACACGAATGGACACATCCGGGGTGGTGATCTCAACTTTTGTATGATCAATGATGTTCTTGGGATGCAACTGCGCCTCAAAGCCAAAGGCTTCATCATAGTCCACACTGAACTTTGCAACATTCTTCTCAGGAACACCGCAGGCATTCAGTGCCGATTTCACTTCCTCCTTGGAGATCAGCAGTGCTTCCGGGGAGCGGCTCTCCTTATGCAGGGCGATCCGCTCACAAAGCTGCTCATGGACCGTCTGCACCACTTCCAGGCTGCAGCTGTCGGAAAGGGCTGTTCCCAAAAGCGCCTCGAAGGATTTCTTTTGCTGGGCAGCCGGCTGTGGGATCGGGGTATGGAATACCGCATCCACAAAGCCCTGATTATTTTCCTTGGCGCTGTGGGTATAGTAAAGGGCATTATAAATATTGGTCGACCGGTTATCAAAGGCCGGGAACAGGAAGCCGATCTCAGGGGCACAGATCTCCTGGGCAAGACCGCCATCATGGAAGGCCTTCTCCTCTGCCACATAACGCAGAGACGGTTTGGTCTGCTTGACCGGGCACACCGCACACAGGATATACCGGTACACCTCAGAAGATGCATCTGCCTGCACCTGGTCATCCTTGCTTTTAAAGGGCACATCGTAACTGTCGCAGCCCAAAAGGATCACATAGCTCTCCTGGAAATTGACAGATTCAATGACCTTTTGGTAAAACGCCATTCGCAGGTCGTCGTCCTGGAGGTTCGTGTCCCGCAGCTGCATCAGGAGCTTATGCTCAGGGCTGTCTGCCACCTGGGCGGTCTGAAAACAAATGTCGATCAGATTCTTCCCCACCGTGCCGCTTAGCGCCCGCTTCATTACACCAAAGTATTTTTCCGCCTCATTTTCCGGCATCATGCCTGTGCTTTGCCGGAAAGAGGAAATAATCTCCTTCTGCCCGTTTACATAGCAGCCGTAAAGGGCTGTCATATTACTTTTATCACGACGGATCCGTCTGCGGATCTCTCCGATCTCTCTGGTATTCATATTCTCACTCCGATTTGTGCGCCGGTGCAATTTGCACCGGCGCGCTTTAATTAGTCATTCCAAAGGCATTTCCAATTCTGCACAAAATACTCAATTCCCGAATACAGGGTCGTGGCAACGATCACACCGATCACGAGCCAATTGAGCCATGCCACAGAAGAAAACACCATCATTACACAAAGGCCTACCATTGTGCTGGCCGTTTTTAGTTTTCCGCTCTTACCGGCCGCGATCACCGTTCCCTTACCTACCGCAACCAGGCGAAGTCCGGTAACAGCGAACTCCCGGGTCAAGACGATCATCAACGCCCAGGCGGGGAAAACACCCCACTGGCAGAACATAGTCATAGCCGCGATCACCAGAAGCTTATCCGCAAGGGGGTCCAGGAATTTGCCAAAATCGGTAACCTGATCGTACTTACGGGCAATGTAGCCGTCCACATAGTCTGTCAGGCTTGCGGCAATAAACACGCCCAGAGACAGCCACATAAAGATTCCGATCTGTCCGCCGCTTAAATACATCAGCAGCATAAACACAGGAATAAACGCGATCCGGATCAAGGTTATTTTACTAGCTGTTGTCATACTGATTCCTCCACAAGATAACCGGTCAAGTCGCCCTCGATCAATCCGTCAATGCAGATCTGCACCATAGTCCCCTCCGACAGAGGCTCGTCCGAAGCGATCCAAACCCGTCCGTCAATATCCGGAGAATCCGCATAGGTTCTTCCGTAATACTGCTCGTACTCCTCATCATAGCCATCTACCAACACATCCAGGGTGCTGCCGATCATTGCTTCGTTATATTCGTCCATGATCCGGGATTGGATGGTCTCCACCATTTGCGCCCGCTGCAGTGCCACATCTGCGTCCGGATGCTCCATTTGGGCAGCGGGAGTTCCCTCTTCCGGTGAAAACGGGAAGGCACCTACACGCTCCAGGCGCATTTCCTTCAAGAACTCGCACAGCTGTGCAAATTCCTCCTCCCCCTCACCGGGCAAGCCGGTGATGACACTGGTGCGCAGTACAAGGCCGGGGATACGGTCTCTGAGCTTCTGAAACAGCTGCCGCAGGAATGCCTCGTCCCCTCTGCGGTTCATACGCTTCAGGATCTGGCTGTTGCAATGCTGGATGGGAATGTCCAGATACTTCACGATCTTTTCTTCTCTTGCGATCACATCGACCAGCGCATCGTCGATCTCATCCGGGTATACATAGTGTATCCGGATCCACTGGAATCCATCGATCTTACACAGCTCCGACAGCAGCTGTGGCAGCAGGCGCTGATTCCCAGGCAGGTCCGTGCCGTACCGGCTGGTATCCTGCGCAACAACGATCAGCTCCCTGACACCGCTGGCAGCCAGCAAACGGGCTTCATACAGCACATCATCCATGGAACGGCTGCGGAAACGGCCGCGTAAGTACGGAATAATGCAGTAAGCACAGCGGTTATCGCAGCCTTCTGCAATTTTAATATACGCATAGTGCTCCGGTGTGGTCAGAATGCGCCCTGTTTCCACTTCCGGGGCATCAATGTCTCCAAAGTCTTCAACCTGCGCACCGTCCAAAAGGGCATTCACGGCTTCCACGACTTTGGTGTAGCTGCCGGTTCCCAGGACACCGTCCACCTCCGGCATTTGCTCCATCACTTGCTGCTGATACCGCTGAGAAAGGCAGCCGGTAACCAGGATCTTGCCAATAAGGCCTTCTTCTTTCAGCTGGCCCATTTGCAGAATATGATCAATGGCCTCCGACTTGGCAGAATCAATAAAGCCGCAAGTGTTAATGATCACAACATCCGCACCGATCACATCCGCCTGGACATTGTGTCCGGCTTCCTGTACCCGGTACATCATTCGTTCGCAATCCACCTGGTTTTTTGCGCAGCCAAGTGAAATAAACCCAATATTTCCCATACTATTCCTCCGGAAACTCCTCTGTTTCAAGTGACAACTGGTCCATTGCGCGGCGGATCTGGCCATAGCTGTGACCCCGTCGGATCAGTGCGTCCATAGCCTTCTTGATTTCCCTCTGCTCCGGTGCAGAGTCCAGGTGCGCGCGCAAATAGGAAACGATGGCATCTTCCTGGCTTGGATAATCCTCCAACGCCTCTTGCCAGTACTCTTTTGGAATCCGCTTCTCATACAGCGCCTGTTTTGCTCTTTGAATGCCGTAGCCCTTGCTGATGCATCGCTGGACTACCTGCTGCGCAGTCTTCCGGTCATCCAAAAGGTCCAGCTGCTCCATCCATTGCACCGCATCCTTTGCCTGGGTCGGGTCTTCCCCCTTGTGGATCAAACGCTGCTCCAGATCCTTTTTGGACACGCTGGAGGCAGCCACGATCCGCACTGCCCGCATTTTTGCGGACATGGCACCGGCTGCGTCTTTCAGCTTTTCCATTTCCGAATCTGACAGTTCCGCCCCCGGGTACAGCGAAAAATCCTGCACCGTCTGGCGGTAAAGGCGCATCACAGTGCCATCCTCAAAACGCACAGCGTGCCTCCCGGCACGGTCCGGCCGGGAGGCCACAGATTCAATCCTCATCGTTAAAATCGTCAGCGCTCACCGCAACAGGCTGCTGTGCAGCTTTTGCAGGCTCTCTGACACCACTGGTCTGCAGCAAGTTCGCCCGAACCTGCTCTTCTACGCTCTGGGCAATATCCGGGTTCTCCTGCAGGAACAGCTTCACGCTGTCTTTACCCTGTCCGATGCGTTCTTCATTCATGCTGAACCAGCTGCCGCTCTTCTGAATAATATCCATCTGAACAGCCAGGTCCACCAGTTCGCCCCACTTGCTGATACCCTGACCGTACATAATGTCAAAGTATGCCTCACGGAAAGGAGGTGCCACCTTATTCTTGACCACCTTGACGCGGGTCTTGTTGCCGATGACATTGCCGCCTTCCTTGATGGCCACAACAGGACGGACATCCAGTCTCACAGAGGAATAGAACTTCAGGCCATTGCCGCCGGTGGTGGTTTCGGGGTTGCCGTACATCACACCGATCTTCATACGCAGCTGATTGATGAAGATAACAACACAGTTGGTCTTTGAAATTGTACCCGCCAGCTTACGCAGTGCCTGGGACATGAGTCTTGCCTGCAAGCCCACAAAGGTATCGCCCATCTCACCCTCGATCTCCTGCTTGGGAACCAGGGCTGCAACAGAGTCCACGACCACAGCGTCCACAGCACCGGATCTGACCAGTGCATCTGTGATCTCCAGAGCCTGCTCACCGGTATCGGGCTGGGATACCAGCATATTGTCTGTATCCACACCAAGGGCTGCTGCGTAAACAGGATCCAGCGCATGCTCCGCATCGACAAAGGCTACCTCGCCTCCCATTTTCTGCGCCTGCGCAAGAATATGCAGTGCCAGTGTGGTCTTACCGGAGGATTCCGGTCCGTAGATCTCGATAATACGGCCCTTGGGCACACCGCCGATACCCAGCGCTGCATCCAAAGCCAAAGAGCCTGTGGGAATTGCATCCACAGTCAGTTCCGGACGGTCACCCAGGCGCATAACCGTGCCCTTTCCAAAGCTTTTCTCGATCTGCAGCAGCGCGGTCTGCAGTGCTTTTTTCTTATCCGTTGCCGGTGCGGGTGCATCATATACTGTCTTTTTTGTAGCCATTGTTTACTCTTCCTTCCTGCCATACTGGGCAAGCACTGCCCGTTCCACATTATGATAATCTTTGGTTCTGTCCAAAATAGTAAATCCGTTTTCTTCCAGGATCCGGCAAATGTCGTCTCCTTGTCCCATGCCGAATTCAAAGCACAAAAAGCCACCGGGCTTCAGGGCTTGTCTGTAGTTTTCGCAAATGCTTCGATAGAACTGCAGGCCGTCATCTCCCCCATGCAATGCCAGATGGGGTTCGTAATCCTTTACACTGTGGGGCAGCTCCTGCATCTCCCGGGTGGTGATGTACGGCGGATTGGATACGATCATGTCAAACTTCCCAAGGAAAGGCATCGCAGGCTTCAACGCATCTGCAGATATACAGGAGACACGGCCTGTCAGCTTCTGCTGCACGATATTGCGTTTTGCCACTGCCAGGGCATCCTGGGAAATGTCCGCCAAGGTCACCCGGGCATCCCGGATACGGTTGGCAAGAGCCAAACCAATGCAGCCGGAACCGGTGCAAAGATCTAAGATCCGGGGAGATGTATCCAGATACAGCGCCTTTTGAACAGCCATATCCACCACTGCACAGGTATCATCCCGGGGGATCAGTACCGACGGATTGACGAAAAGCGTCATGCCGTAGAAATCCCACTGTCCCAGAACATACGCAAGGGGTTCTCCGGATTTCAGCCTTTGCACCGCCTGTTCTACCTCTGTGCATACCGTGTCGGATGCATACATCTGCAGATCCGCAATGAGCTTTTCAGGCGTTCTTCCCGTCACATGGCAAAGCAGATTTCTGGCAATGAGGCTTGCATCTGCTTCCTCCTCCGTCTGGCAAAGCTCCCGGCGGATGTTCAGATAAAGCTGCGACAATGTCATTACCAAAGGTCGTCCCCCGCTTTCTCGGGAAGCACTGCTTCCAGTGCAGCAATACCGACCTCGATCATTTCGTCATCCGGCTCATTGGTGGTGAAATTCTGAAACCATTGGCCGGGGGCTGTCAGCAAGCGGGTAAACCAATTGTCATAGCGGCCCACCAAGCGGTTGATCTCATAGCTGATGGAAACCACCACCGGAAGCAGAAGCAGCTTAAATGCCAGCATGATCAGGGTATAGAGGAATTGGCCGCGCATAGCTTCCAAACCGGGGGCGATGGTAAGCAGCAGCGAGGACGCCACCGAAAACACCAGGATCGACAGCATCAGCACCACAAACAAAAAGCTTGTTCCGCAGCGGGGATGCTTTCTTGTCTGCCGGCGCACATTTTCCACCGTCAGCGGCAGGCCTGCTTCGTAGCAGCGGATGGTCTTATGCTCTGCTCCGTGGTAGGCAAACACACGCTTCATTTCGCCCATTTTGGAGATCAGCAGCATATACGCCATAAATACGGTGATACGCAGAAGGCCTTCAATAAGATTGCGCAGCAGATTGCTTTCGATCCACGGGTCCAGCAGGCTGCAGACCAAATTGGGCAGCAGAAAAAACAGGACCACAGAAAGGCCGATGCCCAGGGCAACAGAAGTGCCCACCAGGAAATTCTGGAAACGCTTGTCTCCCAGCTTCTTTTCCAGCCACAGGTCGAACTTGGAGGGCTCTTCCTGGATCTCCTCCGGAGACAGGTCAGCCGAACGCATCAGCGCCTTCACGCCGGTCACCTGGGAGTCAAAGAAGCTGACAGCACCCCGTATCAAAGGCCATGTCGTGAAAGAGCCCTTGGGGCGGAGCTTTCGTTCCGTGGTCTCTACATGGATGCCCTCTTTGTCTCGCACCACCACCGCATCCAGCTTAGGACCGCGCATCATGATGCCTTCGATCAGTGCCTGACCACCGATCATGGTTTTAAATTTTTCTTGATTTTGGGACATGTATCTTCATCCTTACCGGGAAGCCGGAAGAGAGACCGTGACCAATGTGCCGCCACCCGGCGCATTGCTCAGGGTCATGGTACCGCCATGCATCTGGACGATCTCATCACTGACCGCCAGACCGATACCGGAGCCTCTTGCCTTGGAGCTTCCTTTATAAAATTTCTTTTTCACCAGAGGCAGCTCGTCCTCCGGAATGCCGGGGCCGTAGTCCCGGATCCTTACAACGATGGCATCCTCCTCATAGTCGATGGATGCTTCGATCTTCTTTCCTTCAGAGCCGTGTTTTGCGGCATTGTCCAAAATGTTCAAAAACACCTGGCGAAGACGCTTGGGATCGCAGGAGATCTCAGGCATCATCTCATCCGAGTCTTTATACTCCAGCGTGATCCCGTCCTGGGCAGTGCGGCTGCCGTACATATAAATGATATCCTCAAATTCGGACCGGATATCCGCTATTTCGATATTCAGCGTCATGCGTCCATCCTGTATCCGCGTAAAGTCCAGCAGCTCCAGCACCATATCTGTCAATCTGCCGGCTTCCCGGTGGATGATCTTCATGCCCCGCCGGGTATCTCCCTGCAGGTCCGTGCTGCTGAGCAGCGTCTCACTCCATCCGGTGATGGCGGTCAGCGGTGTACGCAATTCATGGGAAAGAGAAGAGATAAAGTCTGTCTGCATCTTCTCATTCTGATTGATCTTAATGGACATTTCGTTAATGGTATCCGCCAGCTCACCGATCTCATCGTCGTACTTCGTCTCGATCTGGATTCCGTAGCTGCCATTGGTGATCATCTTTGCCTTCTCGATGATCTTCGCCAGGGGCACCAGAATGGAATGGATATAGTAGTTACTGCTGATCAGCACGATGGTGGTAATGACCAAAAGCGCCAGCATAGACATCATGGCAACATAGAAGATCTGCAGATCCACCACCGCTGTGGAGGTCACATACCGCAGCACGCCAATGACCTCGCCGTTACTGTAGATCATCGGGCTGGAAACTGCCATGATCCGCTCTCCTGTATCCGGATTTTCGCCACGGTAAGGGCGAATGGAACGGGTACTGATGGCATCTGCAATATCACTGGTGGAAGGTGACGGACCGGCCCAGCTGCCGTGAGAGGACGCAACGATCCGTCCCTGGGCATTGATGAATTGCAGCTCTATATTGTTCTTGTATTCAAATGTCTGCGCATAGGTAATGCAGGACTGGTAGTACTCATTATAGCTCTGATTCAGATAGTCTGCGAAAAACTCCGTTGTTGTTCTCGCCCGGTAGCGCATATCCGACTCCATGGCAGAGTAGTAGTATCCTGCAAAGATGGTCGTTACCAGCAAAACACAGACAAATCCGAGACTCAGCACCACACCTACTGTATTGATCAGCCAGCGTCTGCGCAGTCCATGCATTTTGCGTTTTTTTGTTTTGTTCTTATTTAAGCGCCCCATTTATAACCAAAGCCCCAAACTGTTGTAATGAACGAAGGATTCGTGGCATCGTCCTCGATCTTGATGCGCAAGCGACGGATGTTCACATCTACGATCTTCAATTCGCCTTCATAGTCCCGACCCCAAACAGCAGAAAGGATCTCCTCCCGGGAAAGGGCTCTGCCGGGATTCTGCATGAACAGCTTCAGAATAGAATATTCCACCTGCGTCAGGCGAACCCGGTTGCCGCTCTTTTCCAAAGTGTGATTGCGGGTATTCATCACAAACGGGCCCTGGGAAAGCAGCTCGCTTTCCACGATGTTATCTGCGCCAAGGCGGCGGTACAGTGCATCGATACGGGCAGTGAGTTCTGCAGGAGAGAACGGCTTTGTCACATAGTCGTCCGCACCGGTCATCAGACCGGTGATCTTGTCCATCTCCTGGGTCCTTGCCGTAAGCATAATGATGCCGATCTGCTTGTTATTGACGCGAATTCTGCGGCAAACCTCAAAGCCGTCAATATCCGGCAGCATGATGTCCAGGATCGCGACACCAATGTCAGGATTTTCACGAAGGCGGTCCAGCGCCTCCTGCCCTGTGCCGGCTTCGATGGCATCATAGCCTGCACGCTTTAAATTGATCACCACAAAGCTTCTGATATTGACCTCGTCCTCTAAAATCAATACTTTTCTCATAGTAAACCCCTTATGTCTCTCCAGTTTTCCAATCCTTTTGAATCATCTGGAAGCTATATGTTACTGTTTCCTGGGTCAGCCCGTATTCGGAAGCAATCTCTTCCAGGCTTGCCGCATATACAGTAGAATCTGTTTTATACAGTGTGAACCGGTCCTTCACAGACGCTTGCTCTTCCTTGTTCTGTCCGGTCAGCGCGTAGACGGAGAACAACCGGTCTGTTGTTTTATACGCTTCATCCCAAATGTAGAAGTCACATTGATAGCCCAAATTCAAAACAACGATCCTCTGGGCCCAGCTGCTGTCCAGCCGGACATACCAGCCACCGACAAAGTTGTGGTAGGTGTACATTTTCTCCACCTCACCGCCATCCGAGCTCATGGCATACCAACGGATCAGCTGGTGGGTGTCCGTTGCCTGCATTTCGTTCATGGGCTTCATGGTGATCAGATGCGGCAGCTCCACCACGGAGTCATTGTCGATATCGTCAGCATATACATAGTAATTGCGCATTGTCTGAACACTTGTGCCGGATTCGTTGGAAAATGTGACATTCTTCAGAACACCGTCTGCTGTCGCATACACATCTGTGATCAAAGCCTTGTCGCCAACAGCGCTGGCTACATACACCGCAGCCGAACCGCCATCGAGCTTACCTACAATGATACGCTTGAGCATATCCACAGGCTGAGACATGCTCACCTCATTATAGCGGTCCAACGCACCGTTTTTCATGCTGTACAGCTCAGCAACACCGTTGTCTGTGTCCAGCTGACCGGGTCTGAGGATAAACAGATCGGAAAGCTTGTCTCCATCCAGATCTGCCGTTAAGAATTTTGTGTAATTCGCACTGGCCAGCTGCACCAGTTCATTCTGCGCAAATGCGTATACAGAAGCAGAGCGGATCACCTGGTCGCTGAGCTGTCTGCCCACGATCATTTCCATACCGCCTTTGCCGTCCATATCCACATATTCCACCTGGTCAAAGGCAGAACCGTTGCAGGAAACGGTATTGATATGAGCAAAGGTATCCTGCATCTTGCGGAATACCAGGATCCGCAAAGGCCGTTCCTCGTTTCCTTTTGCAAAGAGAATATACTCCTGCTCACCGTCACCGTCCAGATCTGCCAGCTGCACATTCTGCTGGTTTTCTCCCGTCAGAGGTGCGCAGTATGCAAGACCGGACATCGCACTGTCGATCACAGATTGCAGGTCATTATAGGCATCCGAGCGTTTTGGCAGCTGATACATCTCATCCACTGTACGCATACAGCCGCACAGCAGCAGACAGGCAGCCAGCGCAATGCTCAGCAATCGTACCTTTCTATACACAGCAACACCCCTTTCCCTATATTTTATCATATCGCAAACGAAAAGAAAAGCTATTTGATCACAACATTTTCTTCGCCCAGTACATTGCGAAGCTCCCGAAGCATTCTTGTATCCAATGCACAGCGGGTCCCTCTGCGCAATTTTGTATCCGCAAAATAAACCACCGCTTCACTGCTGCCGGGGAACATGTTGAGAATCGCGCGGATCTTGGGAAACAGCGGTCCTTCCTCCCCGGGAAGCTTCAGGTAAAGCTTTCCCTCCAGCACTGCAGGTTCCAGCTGCTCCTCCTGGGCAATGCGGTTCGAATCGGTATAATCCGACATAGGTCTTGCCCGGTTGATCACGATCTGGGAATCCTTGTCGTCACGCACAGACAGCCGTCCGGTAATGACTACAGGCTGGTTTTCCCGGATGTACCCGCCGTACTGACTCACCACCTTGGAAAACATCAGCATCTCGATAGAGCCGGTGTCATCCTCCAGTGTCACATATGCCATAATGGAATTATTCCGGGTAGTCTTCATTTTTGTTGATTGCACAACACCCGCAACACTGACGATCTGCCCGTCCTGGTAGGCACTGTCCTCATCCAGCAGCGTACCGATGGGAACCACATGGGTCCCTTTCAGGAACTGGCGGTAATCGTCCATGGGATGGCCGGAAATATAGATTCCGGTAGTCTCCTTCTCCAGAAGCATCAGGTCTGCCTTCTGCATCTCCGGCAGCGAAGGAATCGGGATCGCAGCTGCCTTGTCTTCCTCCTGCAGCATACTGAACATACCCAATTGCCCATCCAGATTCTTTTTTCTGGAGGACGCGATGCTGTCCATCATGCTGTCATACACTGCAAGCAATTCACTTCTGTGGTAGCCAAAGCAGTCCATTGCGCCGCACTTAATGAAGTTTTCAACCGCTCGTTTATTCAGTTCATTCTCACCCATGCGCTGGATGAAATCCTCAAGGGATCTGAAGTCTCCGCCTTCCTGACGGCGGGTGACCATGCTGCGGATCAATCCCCTGCCCACATTTTTCACCGCGCCAAGACCAAACCGGATGGAATCTCCTTCCACCGCAAAGTGGTCAACGGAACGGTTGATATCCGGCGGCAGAACAGGGATGTTCAATTCCTTACACTCTGCAATGTAGCCGGAGATCTTGGTAGCAGAATCCAAAACCGAGGTCATCAGCGCTGCCATATACTGCTTGGGATAATGACATTTCAGATAAGCCGTCTGATAAGCCACCACTGCGTAGCACACAGCGTGGGCCTTATTAAAGGCATAATTTGCAAAATCTACGATCTCATCATAGATCGATTGCGCCACCGCCTCCGGAACGCCCCTTGCCATGGCACCGGGGATCCCCTGGCTCTCATCACCGTAGACAAAGACCTTTCGTTCTTCCTCGATGACCTTCATCTTCTTTTTCGAGATGGCACGGCGAATATTATCCGCCTGTCCCATGGTATAGCCACCCAGGGAGCGGAAGATCTCAATAACCTGCTCCTGGTAGACGATACATCCGTAGGTGACCCGGAGGATCGGCTCCAAAAGCGGAGTTTTGTAGGTCACCTTGCGGGGGTCCAGCTTATTGGCTACAAACCGGGGAATGGATTCCATCGGGCCGGGCCGGTACAACGCCACAATAGCCGTAATATCTTCAATGGAAGTGGGCTTCATGTCGATACATACACCGGTCATTCCCACAGATTCCATCTGGAACACACCCTGGGTCCTGCCCTCGGCAAGCATCTCGAAGGTTTCTGTGTCATCGTCCGGGATACGGTCAATGCTGAATTCCGGATCCAAAAGGCGCACCTGCTCCTGGGCGTCTTTGATGACGGTCAGGTTCCGAAGTCCCAAAAAGTCCATCTTCAAAAGGCCCAGCTCCTCGATGGTGGTCATGGTATACTGGGTAACAATGGTATCGTCATTTCTGGAAAGGGGAACATAATTGCTCACCGGCTCTGCAGTGATCACCACACCGGCAGCATGGGTCGATGTATTCCGGGGCATACCCTCAAGATGCATCGCCGTATCGATCAGCAGCCGCACCCGTTCATCGGCATCATACATCTCCTTAAGCTTCGGAGATACCTGCAGCGCTTCCTTCAGCGTAATGTGCAGCGGCATAGTGGGCACAAGCTTCGCCACCACATCCGTTTCCGCATATGTGAAATCCAGAGCGCGGCCCACATCCCGGATCGCGCCACGGGCAGCCATGGTACCAAAGGTCGCGATCTGGGCAACATGGTCTGAGCCATACTTCTGCATGACATAGTCAATGACCTCGCCCCGTCGCTCCTGGCAAAAGTCCGTATCAAAATCCGGCATACTGACGCGCTCCGGATTCAAAAAGCGTTCAAAGATCAGGGCATATTTCATGGGATCCACTTCGGTAATGTGCATACAATATGCAACAATAGACGCTGCGCCTGAGCCACGGCCAGGGCCAACCGGTATGCCGGACTCCTTTGCAAACCGAATAAAATCCCATACGATCAGGTAATAGTTCACATAGCCCATCCGGCTGATCACCTGGATCTCATACTCCAGCCGCTGGGCATAGCTTTCCGGAGGATCCACATAGCGTTCCCGGAAGCCTTCCATACAAAGATGGCGAAAGTATTCCTCGTTTGTATATCCCTCGGGCACAGGGAAGGACGGAAGATGGTACTGGTTAAACACAAATTCCACATTGCACCGATCCGCGATCCGGGCCGTATTCTCAAAAGCTTCCTCGCAATTGGGGAACAATTGACGCAGCTCTTCCTCACTCTTGAGATAGAACTGGTCCGTTTGAAATTTCATCCGGTTAGGGTCGTTGACCGTTTTTCCCATCTGCACACACAGAAGTACATCCTGTGTCTGCGCATCCTCACGGCGCAAATAGTGGGCATCGTTTGTCACCACCAGAGGAGTTCCGGTTTCCCGGTTCAGACGCAGGATTCCCTGGTTTACGATGCGCTGGTCCTCAATGCCGTGATCCTGCAGTTCCAGGAAAAAGTTATCCGTGCCAAAGATCTGCTGCATCTGCAGTGCGTACTCCTTAGCGGCCGGGTAATCATCGTCCAGCAGACGCTGAGGGATCGCACCTGCCAGGCAGGCACTCAGGGCGATAAGACCATCATGGTACTTTTCAAGCAGCGCAAGATCGACACGGGGCTTTGCATAAAAGCCCTTTAAAAACGCTTCCGAGACCAAATGGCAGAGGTTCTGATAGCCATTATTGTCCTTGCAGAGCAAAACCAGGTGGTATGCATCGTTATCCACACCGTAAATCCGGTCTTCCATGCCTCTGCGGGCAACATATACCTCGCAGCCGATGATGGGCTTGATCCCTGCAGCCTTGGCAGCTTTATAAAAATCGATGCACCCATACATAACACCGTGGTCAGTCAATGCTATGGCAGATTGGCCCAGCTCCTTGACCCGGTCCATCATATCCCCAATGCGGCAAGCACCGTCCAACAGGCTATATTCCGAGTGAACATGCAAATGCACAAAACTCATATCTTACTACTCCTTTGCCATTTGCACCAGCTTTTTCAGCCGGTGATTCATAGCAGGCTTCGTGATAGGCGGTTCCATCAGCGCTGCCAATTCTGTCAGCGAAAGCTCCGGGTTTGCTTCCCGGGCCAAGGCTGCCTGCTGCAGCTTGGCAGGCAGCGCCTCCACAATCCCCTTTTGACGGAGAATGCGGATCGCTGCAAGCTGTTCCTGGGCAGCCTCCACAACTTTGGAAGTATTGGCTTCGTCGCAGTTGCAGCGGCGGTTGACTTTATTGTTCAGTTCCTTCTCCAGACGCGCCTCCATAATGCCCATTGCGGCAACAGGCGCACCCACATAGGTCAGAAAATCCGAGATCAGTTCGCTATTTTTCAGGTAAAGCACCTGGTTTCCGCTGCGCTGTGCCACCTTGGGATAAAACTGCAGGACCTCATGGATCAGCATATACCCCTCCCGCGCCACGCTTTGGTGGGTGGTCACGATCTCCAAATGGTAACCCTTACCGGGGTCTGTCGCAGAACCACCGGACAGGAACGCGCCTTTCAAGAAAGCCGCTCTGCAGCAATCCTCTTCCAGAATTCCCAGGTTGATATGCACAGAAAGGGTGTCTGACGGGTCAAAGCCACAGGCTGTCATGACTGCAGCTATTTTACGGGCTTCGGTGATTTGAAAGATCATCTTACCGGCAAAATCCTGTGCCGGCAGAATGTCAAAGGTGACTCCAAAAGCCTTTTTAAACAATCGGGGCAGGATCGCAGCAAATTCCTTACACTCCGTAACAATACGGATGCCGTCGCAGGAAAAGCTGTTACAGAACAGCAAAATACCAAAGCATTGTGCCAATGCACAGCACTGTTTTTGCGGAGTGCTTTTGCAAATTTCCGCCTTGGCACCTGCAGCAAAAGAAACAGACAATCCTACACCCCCTTTCATATCGTCAGATCATTACCAAATACGCATTTCAGGCTCTAACCGAATGCCCGAGCGTTCAAAAACCTTTTGTGAAACGTCCGCAAGCAGCTGCTTTACATCCGAAGCAGTTGCGCTGCCCAGATTCACAACAAATCCGGCATGCTTCTCAGATACCCCAGCATCTCCAACACGGTAACCCTTTAACCCAGCCTCATCAATCAGCGCTGCCGCATACCCGCCCACCGGGCGCTTAAACGCAGAGCCGGCAGAAGGAAGGTCCAGGGGCTGAGAGGCTTTGCGCTTTTCCAGGAGCGTCCGGATCTGTGCGCGGATCTGGCTTTCCTCTTTGGGTTCCAGCGCAAACACAACACTGAGCACGATTCCTTTTTCTTCTTCCAGGCGGCTGTGCCGATAAGAAAAGCCCATCTGTGTGCAGGGCACGGTTTCCACTTCTCCATTGGCCCACAAAATATCCACACTTTCGCAAACCTGGGAGATCTCACCGCCGTAAGCACCGGCATTCATATAAACACCGCCGCCAACCGTGCCGGGAATACCGTGGGCAAACTCCAAGCCCCCAAGTCCCAAGCCTGCGGCAAAAATTGCCGCGCGGCTCATGGTAACACCGGAGGCCACCCAAATTCGGTTTCCATCCAGCTGACGCATGCCGTCCATGCAATCCTTCAGGCAAATAACAAGCCCATTGATCCCCTCGTCAGGTGCTAAAACATTGGTTCCTGCACCAAGAATAACAGGCTCACAGTCCAAATATTCGGACACTTTCAGCATTTTCTGCAATTCCTCGGGGCTGGTAGGAAATGCCATCACCTCTACCGCTCCGCCTATTTTAAACGATGTATGCCGGGACATAGGTTCCCACATACGAAGTTCGGAATTTTCGAGCAATTGGGAAATTTTCCTCTGAAAATCAGTCAGTTTCGTCATAAACGCCTCCGGGTGTATGATTAATGATACTATATCATATCTGCGTAAGATATGCAATTATTACAGAGCGTAAATTTTTGTAACTTCCAAAAAACCTGCCATACGCAGCGTATGGCAGGTTGTCTGTTATTCTTGCTTCATGGCTTCCACCAGAAGCTGCTTGTTGGCTTCAAAATTCTCTGCAGAAAGGACGATCACATCTGCACCGCCACGGTTGCCGTAGTTCCACTCACCATCCATGGGGATGCGCTGGGAAACCACCTTCAGTTCCGGCAGCAGCGGTACGACCTCCATCATAATGCCCATGATCTGAGGATTGGTCATGTCTGTAGTCATCAGCGGAATGACACCCTTGATCAGTTCATAAAGCTCCTCCAGGGAAAGGGTCTTGGCCTTTTCCAGCAGCACAGTAAGAACGGTTCTTTGGCGGCCGGTTCTTCCAAAGTCCTCGCCAATATCACGGATCCGGGAATATGCAAGAGCCTGAGAACCGGTCAATCGGTTCACGCCCTCCACCAACTCCCAATTGCAGTTTTCTTCCACACCCCAATTGCCTCTGCGGTTGAGGTATCTTGCCTCGGCAGCGGTCAGCTCAATATCCACACCACCTACAAGGTCGATGGCAGACATGAACCCGGAAAAATCGATCTCGACATTATAGTCAGAGCGGACACCAAAGTTATAAGACAGCGTCTCATTCAAAAGATCAAAGCCGCCAACCATATACGGAACATTCAACCTGCAGCTGTAATACTCAGGAACATAGACCCAGACATCCCGCATAAAGGATGTCATGGTCAAGGTTTTTGTGGTCTTATTAATGGTACACAGAATCATGGAATCGGAATGCATTCTGGGCTGATTTTCGCGTCTATCCTGGCCAACCAGCAAAATGTTGATCACATTCTTACCGGTAGGAATGGCTTCGATTCGCTCAACCTCAGGCACAGTTTCCGTGGGATCTGTAAAGGTTTCCAGCAGCTGCGACGGCACGGTGGGCTCTGTCTCTTCAAAGCGGTCGATCTCGTTCAAAAGCGAATTCAGCCAAATATAGATGCCGATGCCTGCGATCAAAATCACTGCCAAAATCACTGCCAGTGTGATTAGAAGCACCTTTTTCCATGTACCATTCTTTTTCTGTGACATTCTGAACCTCCTGTGTCATGTCAGCTGAATAGAGGGCAATCGGCGTACCGACTGCCCTGCTATGTAGAATCACTTATTTCTCAACGATCTCCAGCAGCTCCATGGGACATGCCTTCACGCAAATACCGCAGGCGATACACTTGGTAGTGGGGCCCTCAGCAGGAGCGACCATAACCTTCATAGGGCAAACCTCAACGCACTTGCCGCAGGAGGTACACAGCTTCTTATTGATCATGTACACACCGGTCTTGGGATTCTGGGTGATGGCACCGGCTTCGCATGCCTTCATGCACTTGCCGCACTGGATGCAGGTCATGGGCTTTGCACCGCTTCCCTTGGCAACCACACGGATGCAGGACAGATCTTCATTAAACTCCTTGTAGAATGCGGTGGAGCATGCGCGCACACATTCCAAGCAAGCCATACACTCAATATTCTTCTTAACAGAAAGTCTCTTCATTTGGAAAAAACTCCTTTTCTAAAATGATTACCCAGTTATTATATCCGACCAAGCGGAAAATAGCAATGGGTAAATTCCGGTTTTTACGAGAATTTGTAAAATTATGGTATTATTCGCCGCCTGGGCTAAGATCACGAAAGACGGAAATACTATTACCGAATTCAAATTCAGGAGGATGCTATGAAAAAAGTATGCATGTTCATCATGGCGCTGGTGATTCTTTCCACTTTTTGCGCCTGCGGCTGTACCAACAGTTCTGCAACCGAACCCCCCACAACCACAGCTGCAACACAAATGCCCACTGTGATCCCGGATATGGAGCCTACCCTTGACACAAATATCCCGGATCCGGAAGTGGATACCAGCATGCCGGATATCACCACAGAGCCTACCGTCTTTGATCCCACAGGCAGCACGGACACCACCGACGGTACTTTCAATGATATGCGAAAATAACCTGCCGGTTTTCAACCGGCTACATAGATCAAAGAATGGTGACGTAGCGCAAAATATTCTTCTTCATCCGCTCTGCAGCCTCAACTGCCAGGGGCAAATAATCCGTACCGTCCCCGCCGTCCGCAGCCCACGCACCGGTAACACTGCTTCCGATACAAACGGCCGCTCCATGACCAAGCCTGTCAAAGGCATGGCTACAGTTCTTTGCATTGGCGTTGGGATAGTCGCCACCGTCCACCAGGAGAAATACGCTCTTATACTTCTGGCGCAGCGCCCGCAGGCTGTCTGCCGAAGATGCCGCTGCCAGGAATGCCACCTGGGAGTACCCGTTCCGCAGGATCAACGGCTCTGCATAGCGATTGACCACATCTGCTTTTGCCATATGCACAAGGCGAGAGCCCGACAGCAGATCCTGGATCTCCTGCGCAGACCGGTTGGCGGTACGCACAACTGCGAACAGGTCCTTGCCGGTTTCCTTCAGGCAAGCGGTATAGGGACGCAGACCGTCACTTCCGATATAGGAGTCAAGGACGATGGCATCGCATTTCCACGGGCTGCCATCACAAAGCAGAAGCTTTGCAGCATGCCCGGCATTTTTTTCAGAAAGGGACTCCACCGCATCCAAAATCACATAATACCCCAGCTGGGCGGCATAGTTAAGCAGCTCTTCCAGGCAGGAAAGCCCTTCGCTTCCGTACAGGGAAAACATACCAAAGGAGAATCTGACAGCCGGCAGGGTTGCTTTCAGCGCCTCTAAAAGCGATTTTGCAAAGACTTTATACCCGCTCAGCACCTGCCCCGCACTCTCCAGAATATGCGGCGGTATCTCCCCGGCATCCAAGGTCAGCTCCAAAACCAGCGGGCATTTCATTTTACGGATCTTATCCTGAAATTTATCGATGGCCATAAAATCCCTCCTTTTTTTACATTATACCACATTTATTTCCAATAGAAAAGAGTGAAACCATTCCCAGTTTGAATTTTTTCGAATCGGACATACTGATAGTACTACCGGAAAAATAAAACGGTAGGATCACGACACAAGGAGGATTGCGAATGAGCGTGAAAGGATGGGCATTAACCATGGGGATCGGTGCGGCAGCCGGTGCTGTTGGAATTCTTATGATGTCGCGTACCAATCCCACGCGTCGTTTAGCTGCCCAGGCAGCCAATAAGGTAGAGGATGTCGCATGGAAAGTATCGGACAAGCTGACCGAAAAATTCGACCTGTAAAATAACCGGGAGGCATTCGCCTCCCGGTTCATTATTCACTGCGCACTAACGCAGATCTGGCCGTCAGTCACCTGGGCATGGATGGAAGTAACCGGCTTTTCAAAGGAATCGATAATGATCTCAGAAATCGGATCTTCCAGCTCCTTTTGGATGGTTCTCCGGAGATTTCTTGCGCCGTAAGTTACGGAATATGCCTTTTTGACCAGGATGTCCCGGACCTCCGGGTCCATGGTAAAGGACAGCTCCCGGGCTGCAAGGCTCTGCTTCAGCTCTTCCAGCATAATATCGGCAATGCCGGCAAAGTTCTCCTCGGACAGGTGGTTGAAGGTAATGATCTCGTCTACCCGGTTGATAAACTCAGGCCGCAGGAACTCCCGCAGTGCCTTCATGGTCTTATCCTTTACCTTATCCTCATCGGATCTTCCGAAGCCCAATCCGCCAACACTTCCCTCAGAGCCGGCATTGGAGGTCATGACGATAATGGTGTTTTCAAAGTTCACCACCCGCCCCTGGGCATCTGTGATGCGGCCGTCGTCCAGCACCTGCAGAAGAATGTTCAAAACATCCGGATGCGCCTTTTCGATCTCGTCAAACAAGACCACGCTGTAGGGTCTGCGGCGGATCTTTTCTGTCAGCTGGCCCGCCTCGTCATAGCCAACATAGCCGGGAGGCGATCCAATCAGCTTGGAAACCGTATGCTTTTCCATATATTCGGACATATCCAGCCGGATCAGGGAATCCACACTGTCAAAAAGATCGTCTGCCAAACGCTTCACAAGCTCCGTCTTACCGACACCGGTAGGACCGACAAAGATGAAAGAAACAGGCCGCTTCTTCATGGAAATGCCCACTCTGTTTCTGCGGATCGCCTTTGCCACTGCAAAAACCGCCTCATCCTGTCCCACGATATGGGTACGCAGCCGGTCTGCAAGTCCCTTGATCTGGACATACTCCTGCTCCTTGATCTTGCTGGCAGGGATCTTGGTCCACAGCTCAATGATGCGGGCCAGATTCTCCATGGTGACAGCGGGTGCAGGAAGCTTATCCAGCTCCTCAATTTGCGCTGCCAGCCGGCAAAGTCTGCTTCGGATCTCTGCAAGCCGTTCATAATGCTCATTTTCCGTATCCTCGGTGAGCATTTTCAGCTCCAGCTCATAATCATCCCGTTCTTTTTTCAGTTCTGCCAGCTGGGAGATCTCCTTGCACTGCAGATTCACATCGGAGCATGCCTCATCCAAAAGATCGATGGCCTTATCCGGCAGGAAGCGGTCAGTAATATACCGCTCAGACAAAATCACGCACTGTCTAGCGATCTCAGGAGAAATTTGTACACCGTGGAATTGGGCATAGGCCTTGGAGATACCCTGCATGATCTGGCAAGCCTCTTCAATGGTGGGCTCTGCCACAGATACCGGCTGAAAGCGCCTTTCCAGTGCCGCGTCCTTCTCGATATGCTTGCGGTATTCATTGAAGGTCGTGGCACCCACCACCTGGATCTCGCCTCTGGAAAGTGCAGGCTTCAGAATATTGGCAGCATTCATAGAGCCCTCTGCGTCTCCCGCGCCCACCAGGTTATGGACCTCATCGATCACCAGGATGATATTTCCGCAAGCCTTGATCTCACCGATCAGGCTCTTCATGCGACTTTCAAACTGGCCGCGGAACTGGGTACCTGCCACCAGTGCAGTCAGGTCCAGAAGGAATACCTCTTTATCTCTGAGCTTGTAGGGAACTTCTCCGGCAACGATGCGCTGGGCCAAGCCCTCAGCAATAGCAGTTTTACCCACACCGGGCTCACCGATCAGACAGGGATTGTTCTTCTGACGGCGATTGAGGATCTGGATCACCCGCTCCGTCTCAACATCTCTTCCGATGACAGCGTCCAGCTTGCCCTCTCTGGCTCTTCCGGTCAGGTTCAGGCAATAGGTATCCAGGAACTTATGCTTTGCGGACTTCTTCTTTCCCTTTTCCTTTTCGTTCTCAGAAGGGTCCTCCTTCTTGGGAAGCTTATCTTCGTTTTTCGCAGGCAAGCCGCTTCCGCCAAAGAGCTGGTTCAGCAGCGGGAAGGTTGCAGTTTGGCTCTCGATCTCGTCGTCACTGCCTTCACTGTCCTCGATCTGACCGAACATGCTGCTCATTTCCTCAGACAGGCTGTCCAGGTCGTCCTCAGAAAAGCCCATCTGCTTAACGGCAGTGTCGATTTGCGGGATACCAAGGCTGCGGGCGCATTTTAAGCAGTAGCCTTCATTCATTGTGACACCGTTTTCGATCTTTGTGATAAAGACAACGGCCATATTTTTCTTGCATTTTATGCAAAGTTTCGGTTGCATATCTGATTCACTCCATTTCTGCCGAAGAATATAGCACATCTTCTTCGGAAAATGAAAAACAAATTATGAACATTCCGGTCCATCCGGACATTCAAATTCTTCTATTCCATTATTATACCATAAATGGGTCATGTATAGACCGCCGGGGGGCACAGTAGGACCTGCTGCAGTGCGGTTTCCACTGTCCAGGATCTCACCGATCTGCTCCGGACGGATCTTTCCCTCCGCAGCATACACCACTGTTCCTGCCATGGCACGGGCCATGTTATACAGAAAACCGTTGGCACACACCCGCAGATAAATAAGATTCCCCTTCCGCTCTACATTATAATAATATACAGTTCGTACCGTGGATTTGACATCGGTTCCCACAGAGCGCACCGCAGCGAAATCATGGGTCCCCACAAACTGGTCCGCAGCCGCCTGCATAATCTTCTCATCCAGGTGCTTCGGGTAAAACCAGGCGCGGTTGACATAGAAGGGATCTCTGACCCGGGAATTATAAATGATATATGTGTACTCTTTTCGCACACAGGACCCGATGGCATTAAAGCCGTCGGAGACCTCAAAGGCCTTTGTGACCACCACATCCGCAGGCAAATGCGTGTTCATGGCATAGGGCAAGCGCTCCGCCGGGATCGTAGAATCGGTGCGGAAGTTTGCCACATAGCATTTTGCGTGAACCCCCGCATCGGTACGGCCGCAGCCGGTCACATGCACCGGATGCCCGACGATCATTGCAGCCGCCTTTTCCAGGGTCTGCTGAACGGTTGCAAGATTCTTTTGTGCCTGCCAGCCGTGATATGCCGTACCCTCGTAAGTTAAAAACAATGCAATATTCCGCATAGGCACCTCACAGCCCAAAGCTGCGCAGAACCACCACCAGGGCAATGATCAGAGCGCCGATCAAAAATGCCTTGTAGTCCCGCAGCTTGTAGCGCAACAGCTTCATCTTTGTACGGCCGTCACCGCCCTGATAACAGCGGCATTCCATTGCCGTTGCCAGCTCATCCGCACGGCGGAAGGCGCTGATAAACAAAGGCACCAGAATGGGCACCAACGCCTTTACCCGCTGCATCAGCTTTCCGGATTCAAAGTCCGCGCCTCTTGCCTTTTGGGCAGACATGATCTTATCCGTTTCCTCGATGAGCGTCGGGATAAAGCGAAGGGCGATGCACATCATCATAGACAGCTCATGCACCGGAACCTTGATCTTTTTCAGCGGTCCAAGGAGGGATTCCAGCCCGTCTGTAAGGGCAATGGGAGATGTCGTGTAAGTCAGCAAAAATGTGCCGGCGATCAGCATCAGGATCCGCAGCATCATGAATACTGCACGGATAATGCCTTCCCAGTAAATGGTAACCACCCAGAATTTGACCAGCAGCTTTTCACCGGTGGTAAAGAAAATATTCAGAATGCCGGTAAATACAAGGATCATCACCAGGGGCTTCAAGCCACTGACGATGGATTTCAGCGGGATCTGAGAGATGGCAATGGTGATGGCTAAAACCGCAAACATTGCTCCGTAAGACACCCAGTTGGATGCAGTAAACAGCGCTGCGATATAGAGGACCAACAGGATCAGCTTGGTCCGCGGATCCAATCTGTGGATGGGAGAGGTGCCCGGGAAATACTGACCCAGCGTGATATCCTTAAGCATCTGCATTCCCTCCCTTCAGGGCGGTCAGGGCGGCAACAGCCTGCTCTACTGTATAAACCTGCGGCACATCAAGGCCCAGCTCCCGCAGGCGCAAAAACACCCGGGTCACATCCGGAATATCCAGGCCCATGTCAAGCAGCTCCTGGGCACGGGTGAATACCTGTGCAGGTGTGCCGTCCATTGCCAGCTTTGATCCGTTCATAACCAGCAAGCGCTGGGTCAGCCTTGCCACATCGGTCATGGAATGGCTGACCATCATCACCGTTGCATTTTTCGCCCGGCGGTAGCTCTCAATATTGGAAAGGATCTCTTCCCTTCCCTCCGGGTCCAGGCCGGCTGTGGGCTCATCCAGGATCAAGACCTCCGGTTCCATGGCGATCACACCAGCAATGGCCACGCGGCGCTTTTGTCCACCGGAAAGATCAAAGGGGGAAACCGAAAGCTGCTGCTCTGTAATACCGACAAAACCCGCAGCTTCCCGTACCCTGCGTTGGATCTCCGCCTCATCAAGACCCATATTCTTCGGTCCAAAGGCAATATCCTTATATACCGTTTCCTCAAAAAGCTGATACTCCGGATACTGAAACACAAGACCTACACGGAATCTGCTCTGCCGTGTCAGTTTTTTATCCGACCAGATATCCTCTCCATCCAGCAGGATCTGACCCGAAGTCGGCTTCAGCAAGCCGTTTAGATGCTGCATCAGTGTAGACTTTCCCGATCCGGTATGTCCGATGATGCCGATAAACTCGCCCCGCTCCACGCTGAAGGAAACATCATTCAGCGCTACATGTTCAAAGGGTGTCCCGGCACTGTAAACATGATGCAAATTCTGTACCTGTAAAATAGGTGCCACTGTTTTCTCCTCCGTCAAGCCTTTACATACGCATAAAGTGCCTGCGCACATTCATCCGGGTCCAGTCTGTCCAAAGGCAGACGGAAGCCCTGTTTGTTAAGTTCCCAGCAAAGCTCCACCGTTTCCGGTGCTGCCAGGCGAATATCATGGAGCAGCCGGACCTGGGAAAAGACCTCTCTGGGGTCTCCGTCAGCAACGACCGCTCCCTTGCTGAGCACAACGACCCGCTGCGCTCTGGCTGCTTCGTCCATATGATGGGTGATAAGAACCACGGTGATGCCCTTTTCTTTGTTTAGGGCAAGGACCGTATCCATCACTTCGCGCCTGCCCTTGGGGTCAAGCATAGCAGTAGGTTCATCCAGCACGATGCACTTCGGCTGCATCGCGATAATACCGGCAATGGCAACACGCTGCTTCTGACCGCCGGACAGCAGATGGGGCGCATGATCCTTATATTCATACATGCCCACCTGCTTCAATGCCCCGTCCACCCGCTGACGGATCACAGGGCTGGAAATGCCGAGGTTTTCCGGGCCGAATGCCACATCCTCTTCCACGACATTTGCAACGATCTGGTTATCCGGATTCTGAAACACCATGCCGACACTGCGGCGGATGGCCATCAGTTTTTCCTCATCCGAAGTATCCATTCCGCAAACAAACACCTTGCCGCCGCAGGGCAACAAAATGGAATTAAAATGCTTGGCAAGGGTGGATTTTCCGCAGCCGTTACTGCCCAGGACCGCCACAAAGCTTCCCTGCTCCACCTTCAGATTCAGGTCCTCAAACACGGCAACGCCGGGCGTGTCATCCACGCCCGGATAGCTGTATGCCAAATGTTCAACAGTAATTGCAGTTTCCAATGATAACGCCTCCGATCAGGGAGTCCAGCGGCCCGCTGCACCGCAGGGCAGCATCAGCCCGCTGGAGCGCACCGGTAAGCCCAGTTCGCCCACCGCGGTATGCCCGCCATGAACACCGCCGAATACGGTGTCCGCAGCATATCCCACGGCAGAGGGCGCAAGGCCGGTGGTATAGGAGTTGATGATCACAAACAGCGGATCGTCTGTCAGCAGCTTTGCCGTCTCCAGCAGGAAGGGGTAAAAGCTTGTCTCCATCTTCCAGATCTCACCGCTGGGGCCTCTGCCGTAGCTGGGGGGATCCATGATGATACCGTCATAGCGTCTGCCTCTGCGGATCTCACGCTGAATGAATTTTCCGCAGTCATCCACGATCCAGTGGATCGGCTTATCCGCAAGTCCGGAAGACTTTGCATTCTCCTTCGCCCATGCCACCATGCCCTTGGACGCGTCCACATGGTACACCTCTGCTCCACCGGCTGCAGCAGCCAATGTCGCACCTCCGGAATAGGCAAACAGATTCAGCACCCGCACAGGTCTTCCGGCAGAGGCGACCTTATCCCGGATAAAGTCCCAGTTGGCTGCCTGCTCCGGAAAAACACCGGTATGCTTAAAGTTCATGGGTTTTACATTAAAAGTCAGATAGTCCTTATAGCTGATCTGCCATCTTTCAGGAAGATCATGATCCGTCCAATGACCGCCGCCGGTATTGGAACGGACATAGCGCGCATGGTACTTTTTCCAGCCGGGATCGGAATGGGGTGTATCCCAAATCACCTGGGGGTCGGGGCGTACCAACAGATACTTGCCCCAACGCTCAAGTCTTTCTCCGGCAGAGGTATCCAAAACCTCAAAGTCCTTCCATGCATCGGAAATCCAAATCATATTCTAGCCTCTTTCTGATTCAGGGATTGGTGGTTGCTCCGGGGTTGGGGGTTGTGGGGTTACTTCCCGGTGTGCCCGGCTCAACAGGCTCAGTGGTCTCCGGAGGCAGCTGTGCCTGCAGCTCATCCCATGTTTCCGCATTGTGCAAAGAGCACCCCTGGTAAGGCAGCGATCCTGTCTTATTGATGGAGTTATCAAAGCCCTTAAAGGTCAGATCCTTACCGTCTCCATCGACAAAGTATACATAGTTATTCTGATAGAACTCACTGTGCAGACCGAAGCTCTTGGCATTCTGGATCTCATTGATCAGGGTCTGGGTCATCTTCAGAATACTCTTCTTTTCAATCTTTACAGTGGTATCCTTTTCCGCAAACTTTGCGCAGTATTCATTTGCCACGCCCTTACCGGTAACGCAGTAGTCCATAGAGACGTGTCTGTCACAGCTTGCTGCGGGACGGTCCTCCGGGTATACCATAGCCGATTGGGTACGGTCGCCCCGGACGTCATTGCGGCAGGCTTCTGTTGCAGCCTTACCGGAATCCAGGCACACGGAAACCGTTGTCATTTCCCGGGTGTCATACATCCGGATATTCTCCAGGCCCTTATGCAGGGGCTCCATCACCTGCTTCCACAGACGGGATGCGGGGTTGAAGCTCAGGTTGATCTTCTCCGGGGTATCATATCCGCACCATACGGCAGCAGTATAATAGCCGGTGTAGCCACAGAACCATCTGTCACGGCTGCTGGAGGTCGTACCGGTCTTACCGGCAACGTCCACGCTGTAGAAGTCCGCACCCGCGCCGGTACCGGAGCTTGCGGCACTGGTCAGGCAATAGTTGATATAGTTGATCGCCTTGCGTCCCAGGATCTCCCTGGAGGTCTGGGTATTGTCCAGCACAATATTGCCCTTGCTGTCATATACCTTAGTATAGGTTCTTGCGGTGCGGTATACGCCGTTGTTGGGGAAGGTGGCAAAGGCAGCTGCCATGTCACGGACCGTGACGCCTCTTTCCTGAGCGCCAAGGGCCAGGGAAGAAAACTGCAGGTCATCATCCACCAATGTGGAAAGGCCAAAGGAATCTCTTGCAAACTCAAAGCCGTAGCTTGCGCCGATCTTCTGCAGGGTGTTTGCCGCCACAGCATTCACGGAGCTTACGATACCGCTGAGGACCGTTCTGGAGTAGGAATACTGGCGGTTGTCATTTCTGGGCCATGCTCCGTCGCTGTAGTCCAGGGGCAGGTCCTTAATGACCGTTGCAGGAGAGATCGTCCCCTGCTGGAAGCCCGGCGCATAGATGGTCAGCGGCTTAATGGAAGAACCGGACTGAAGCTTGGAGTCCGTTGCACGGTTCAGACCGAAGTGGACCTTATCCGTTCCCACGCCGCCTACCATGCCCAGGATATCACCTGTCTCGTTGCCGATGACGACCATAGCAGATTGCAGCTGCTGGGGGCTGCGTGTATCGGGAATGTTGGAAAGATCCTTATAGATCTTATCTATTTGATTCTGTACCCGCATATCGATGGTTGCGTAAATATGATAGCCGCCGCGGTTGATGCGGTCCAGGTAGTCTTCCCAGATGCTGTCGTTCCACTCCGTGATACCGTCGCGCTTTGCCAGATCCTTGGCGACATCCTCCAAAAGCACATCAACAAAGTAGGAGTAAACTTCCTGGGACGCATCGTCAGCGATCTCCGGCACAGTGCCGCAGACCGGACACTTGGCACTGTCGGTGCCATAGGTGCTGCGGATACCCTGGTAATCACAGGCTTCATTGGAGCAGACGATCCAGCGGTCAGCATCGTCAATGGAGCTTTTCAGGACCAGCTCCTGGGCAACCGCCTCATCGTACTCCTGCTGCGTAATATAGCCCTGGGAGAGCATTTCTCCCAGCACCAGCATCTGGCGGTGACGGTTGCGCTGCTTGCCGTTCATCAGCTCGCCCTCATACTGGAATTCAGCGCCGTTGTAGGGGTCAAACAGAGAAGGGTTATTGGTAATGCTGATCAGGCTGGCAGACTCTGCGATGGTCAGCATCTGCAGCTCCTTGCCGAAATACGCTTCTGCGGCAGACTTGACACCGCGGCAGCCCTGACCCATATAGATGGAATTCAGGTATTCTTCAATGATGACCTTTTTATCGTAGTTTTTCTCCACCAGGGTGGCGCGGAAAAACTCCAGAACCTTACGCTGGACCGTGACGCTGTCCTCACCGGTCTTGTTCTTGATCAGCTGCTGGGTAATACTGGAGCCGCCCACGGTCTCATCGCCAAAGAACATATTGGCAAAGGCCTTGATGGTGGTGAACCAGTCCACACCCTGGTGCTCATAAAACCGCTTATCCTCAATGGCTACGGCCGCATGGATGGTGTGCTGCGGGATCTCCTCATAGGTAGCCTTCTTCCAGTCGGTGCTGGCATACAGATCCTGGAGCACCTCGATCTTTCCTTCCTCATCCACATAGTACACAGTGGAAGGCGCATCCATCTCCAGGTCCTCAAGAACGAGTCCTGCAGAAGGAAGGATATCCGTTTCCAGATATTCGCCCAGTGTGCCTACGAAGGCAAAGGCACAGACCACAAGGATCAGCACAACGGTAGCCGCAGCACCGATGGCGATCTTTGCAGCTGCAAAAACAACACGCCAGATCTTATACAGTGCATCCACCGCCCAATGGGGGTGCCAATCCTGTCTGATCGGTTTATTCACATTCTTCTTGTTTTTAGGGGACATATCGTTACCTCCATCACAACAGCCACAGGGCTTGTATGGTCATTGATCGTTTATTTTATCATAAGTGTATAGTACCACTCGTATTATTATAGCATACCCCGCTGAAAAACGAAAGAACTATTTTATGAATAATCATTAAATTCGTCGAAATCATTTCAAAATGACAGCTATCACCCGGAAGGAAAAAATACCTTTTGAGATTTCAGGTTTTCTCTTGATTTTACAAGCAATATCAAATAGAATAATAGCACAAGGAGGTATGAATCCCATGTCCAATGAATACGGAAGCGACTTTATGACCATTATAGATGAGGACGGCACCGAATACGAGCTGGAGATCCTCTCCACTCTGGAGTATAACGGAGAGACCTATCTGGCCGTTACACCCGCCGGTGCGGAAGAGGATGCAGACATTGAGGTCAGCATTCTCAAGTCTGTGGAAGAAGACGGTGAGCCCATCCTCTGCGCCATCGAAGATGAAGCGGAGCTTGAGGCTGTCTACAGCCTGATCATGGATCAGCTCTACGAGGAAGACGAAGAGGAATGATCGGCTGCCTGCTTGGTGCGTGGCGTGTCCTTTTGGACCCACATCATGATAACGGGATGTTAGATTTCCCACCTGGATTGCAGACCTCCCGCCTGCGCTTTGACGACAGGCGGACGTTGGGAGCAGCGAAAGCTGGGAGCGGCAACCCACCTGCCATTTCGTGCAGGTCATAATCGGATGCGTCACGGCTAAAGCGGGTTTGGGGAGCTTCGGCTCCCCTTTTTTATTTGCAAATTGTAAACTTTTCGTCTTTTTCCATCTTTACGGAATAAAACCACTTGAAAGTTAGAAAGAAATAGGTTATAATGGCGAAGATTATGCGTCGGAGTATCCGCGCATCACGCTATGGAAACGAGAGGAATGTTATTACAATGAGTGCATCTGATAAGAAAAAGGTCCGCAAAGAGCAGGCTAGTGAGCTGCTTACCGAAAAACAGCGTCAGCAGCAGGCCGAGGACAAGAAATTGCGAATCTACACCATTGGTTTTGTCTGTGCAATGCTGGCGGTCGTATGCCTCTTCCTGGGTATTGTGGGCGTCCGTGCCTTCAACCAGAGCGGCATCGTGCAGAAGAACACCATCGCAGCTACCGTTAACGGTGTAGAGCTGAATACCGTCGAGATGAATTACTACTTCGCTGACGCAGTTAACACCGCCTATAACAATTGGTACACCCAGTACAGCACCTATACTGACACCTACCTGAGCGCTGCTTTGGGTCTGGATCCCACCAAGCCCCTGAACGAGCAGTACGAGGATGAGGAAGCCGGTGTTACCTGGGCACAGTACTTCCTGGAGGGTGCTCTGGAGAACGCCAAGAACGACTATGCGCTGTGCGCACTGGCTGAAAAGGAAGGCTTCGCCCTCCCCGAGGAAGAGCGCAAGCACCTGGAGACCACACGGACCAATCTGGAAACATACGCTACCATCTACGGCTTCAGCAACGCAGATAAGTATCTGCAGGCCAGCTACGGCTATGGCTCTACCCTGGACAGCTACATGGAGTATTCTGAGCGCACCGCTCTGGCAAAAGCTTACTACGCAGCCACCGAAGACGCTCTGGTCTACGAGGATTCCGAGATCCGCGAATACGAAAAGGATATCTCCCACAAGTACGATGCCTACACCTACACCAGCAGCTACATGAGCTACACTGAGTTCCTGCAGGGCGGCACTGAAGACGAGAACGGCGAAGTCACCTACACCGACGCAGAGCGCGACACTGCCCGTGAGGCTGTGAAGAACGCTGCTGAGAAGATGGCTGCTGCCACTTCCGTTGAAGAGCTGAAGAAGCTGGCTGAGGAAGTCGAAGCCAACGAGGACAGCAAGGTCACTGTAACCGAGTACAAGGATCAGCTGTACACCTCTGTCAACGCTACCCTGGGTGAGTGGCTGGCTGACGACGAGCGCAAGGAAGGCGACATCGCAGCGATCCCCAATGTGTCCAAGTCCACCGACGAGGACGGCAACACCACTGAGGTTACCAACGGCTACTATGTGGCTATTTTCCACAGCCGCAGCGACAACAACACCGCTATGGCCAATGTGCGTCACCTGCTGGTGCAGTTTGACGGTGGCACCGAGGACGAGGAGACCGGCGAGACCGTATACTCCGACGAAGAGATCGCCAAGGCCAAGGAGCTGGCTGACGGCTATCTGAAGACCTGGAAGGAAGGCGAAGCCACAGAAGAAAGCTTCATCGAGCTGGTCAAGGAGCACAGCGACGACACTACTGCTTCCACCGGCGGTCTGTTTGAAGACATCCATGTGGGTTCCAACTATGTGGAAAACTTCCTGAACTGGTCTCTTGATCCGGACCGCAAGGCCGGCGACGCCGAGGTTATCGAAACCGAGTACGGCTACCATGTCATGTACTATGTAAGCACCGACGAGCTGACTTACCGTGACTACATGATCACCACCGAAATGCGCGCTGCAGATCTGGAAGCCTGGCACGAGGGCGCCTTGGAAAGCGTAACCGCAACCCTGGGTGACACCTCCAAGATGACCGTGGATCTGGTTATCAGCCCCTCCTACTAATTCACTTTAATGACAGCCCCCGCCAACATGGCGGGGGCTGATTGCATATTCCCACCTCCTGCGGGCAAACTGGAAGCAGGAGGGTTTTTATGGAGAAAAAACCGCTTTGGGGGATCTGTATTGCCGGGATCGCAGCCGGGGCTGTTAACGGCCTGTTCGGTGCCGGAGGCGGTATGGTGCTGGTCCCTCTGCTGACATGTCTGACCCAGCTGGATGAGGATCAGATATTTCCTGCATCTGTTTGCATCATCCTTCCCATATGCATCACTTCCCTGCTGGCCGGCTTTCCAAAGGCCGGACTCCCCTGGAATACCGCCATGCCTTATCTCATCGGCAGCGCCTTCGGCGGTGTCCTGGCAGGGTGCCTGGGCAAAAAGATCCCAACCCTGTGGCTGCATCGGCTCCTGGGCGCTCTGATCCTATGGGGAGGTGTCCGCTATTTATGCTAAATAGTCTGCCGGTTTCTGTGGTCGTCGGCATCCTTCTGGGCTTTTTGGCCGGGCTGGGTGTAGGCGGCGGCAGCCTGCTTGTGGTTTGGCTTACCCTGGTTTTGGGAATGCAATACGCAGATGCCAGAAGCATCAATCTGCTTTTCTTCCTTCCATCGGCCCTGATCGCAACACTCTTTCATCACCGTCGCGGAAAGCTGCCCCTGAAGCAGCTGCTCCCGGGGATGATCGGTGGCTGCATCAGCGCTGCTGCAATATCTCTGCTGGGGGCTAAAGCTGATACAGCGCTTTTAAAAAAGCTCTTCGGCTTTTTATTGCTGTTTACCGGATTCCGGGAGCTCTGCTTTAAAACAAAAAAGTAACGGGAGGAACAGACCGTCCTCCCGTATATTTTATGCCCGCGTATTTTTTGCAAAGGCCAGGTATCCTTCCAGAATCAAAGCAGCAGCCACTGCGTCCACCGTATTTTTGCGCTTCTTGCCGTGATAATTGTGCTCCGAGAGTATATTGTGCGCCTCCACCGTTGTGCGGCGCTCATCCCAAAATGCCACCGGCAGCCCACTGCTTGCTTCCAGCTGAGCAGCAAAGGCACGGCACAGCTCCGCCCGGGGCCCCTCCGAGCCATCCATATTCTTAGGCAATCCCACTACGATCTGCCCCACCTCCTGCGCTGCCGCCATTTCACAGATCTGCGCAATGGTCTTTTCCGCATTCCGGCTGTGGATAACCGTTGTGGATCCGACAATGCTGCAAAGCAGATCCGAAACTGCCACACCGGTCCGGGCATCCCCATAATCGATCCCCATGATCCGCATATCAAACGCACCTCTTTCCTTTTTCTTTCCTTTGCGCACATTATATACGAAAAAACCTAAAAAATAAAGAAAAAAATTGTTGACGAAACCATTTCCCTGTGATAGAATTGATTTTACCTGTGAAACGGGCTATTTTCTATGCCCATTTCAGCTTCGGAGCGGCAATTGTAGTTGGCCGCTGACTAAATTTTTCATAGCCGGAGTGATACAGGGAGGCAATTTTAAGGAGGTGCCGTTATGCGCGTTAAAGTCACTTTGAGATGCTCCGAGTGCAAGCAGAGAAACTACAATACCATGAAAAACAAGAAGAACGATCCCGACCGTCTCGAAATGAAGAAGTACTGCAGATTCTGCAGAAAGCACACCGTTCACAACGAGACGAAGTAAGGAGGCCACATCATGGCAGAAGTCAAAAAGGAAAACTGGTTCAAAAGAACCATCGGTGCCATCGGCAGATATTTCCGTGAGCTTCGCAGCGAACTGAAGAAGGTCGTGTGGCCCACCCCGCAGCAGGTGCTGAAGAACACCTTGATCGTCATTGCCTGTGTTCTGGTAGTTGGCGTATTCATTTGGCTGTTTGACTTTGTGGCACGGGTCGGTATCGACAGTCTGATCAACCTCAAGAAATAAGAGGGTCACAAACTATGGCTGAAGCTGCAAGATGGTATGTTGTCCATACCTATTCCGGTTATGAAAACACCGTGAAAGCAACCATCGAAAAGACGGTACAGAGCCGCAACCTGCAGGAACAGATCCTGACCGTATCCATTCCTATGGAAACCGTCACTGAGATCACCGATTCCGGCACAAGCAAGACTTACGACCGTAAGCTCTACCCCGGCTATGTTTTTGTTAAGATGGTTTACAGCGACAACACCTGGCACGCGATCAAAAGCGTACGCGGTGTGGCCGGCTTTGTTGGTGCTTCCGGAGAAGATCCGATCCCGTTGACCGAGGACGAAGTCTACGAGATGGGTGTTGAGAAGCGCGAGATCGTTGTCAACTACGCAGTTGGCGATACTGTGCGCATTCTTGACGGTCCTTTCAGTTCCTTCACCGGTGTCGTCGAGGCGATCGAAATCGAAAAGAACAGTGTCAGCGTGGTGGTCACCATGTTTGGCAGAGAGACTTCCGTCGAGTTTGAGCTGGACGAAGTAGAAGTCACAACCCCGTAAACTTATCAGCCGGTTTTCGGCAGAAACGGTGGGAGGGGCATTTGCCCCGCAAGAAATGCGCAAGGCGCATATTACCACATTTTATTCAGGAGGTGCTTATTATGGCACAGAAAGTCACTGGTATTATCAAACTTCAGATCAACGCCGCTAAGGCTACTGCATCCCCCCCTGTGGGTCCCGCTCTGGGCCAGCACGGTGTTAACATCGCTGCATTTATCAAGGAATTCAACGCTCGTACCCAGGCAATGGAAGGTTACAAGATCCCTGTTGTCATCACTGTTTACGCTGACCGCAGCTTTACCTTCATCACCAAGACTCCCCCCACCCCCATGCTGATCATGAAGGCCATCGGTCTGGACAGCGGTTCCGGCGTTCCCAACAAGAACAAGGTCGGTACCATCACCAAGGCTCAGATCGCCGAGATCGCCAAGACCAAGATGCAGGACCTGAAGGGTGCTA
>JAZSER010000049.1:0-23922 GCA_045531815.1 Faecousia sp.
TCCACCTTGGTGTAGGGCTGACGATGGCCCTGCTTCTTCTTCTCGTTCTTCTTGGCCTTGTACTTGAAGACAGTGATCTTCTTAGCCTTGCCATTCTTGACGACCTTAGCCTCTACGGAAGCGCCCTCAACAACGGGAGCACCGATCTTGGAGTTTTCGCCGTCCAGCACAGCCAGAACCTGGTCGAACTTCACAGTGGACTCAGCCTCAGCCTCCAGCTTTTCGATGTACAGGACATCACCCTCGGAGACAGTGTACTGCTTGCCACCGGTCACGATAACAGCTTTCATTTTCTTTTTCACCTACTTTTAATTTGCAGACTCGCTCTATAGGCGCGGGCGATTTTGGGCGCACCGACTTAAGCCCATTCAATGCGGCTGGTCCATTTTAGCAAACCCGGGAGAAAAAGTCAAGGGGTTTTTCTATAAAAATGTTGCCTTTTCTCTTGAAATTTGCTATACTTTCCGTAAATCAAAGTCCGTGGAGGTGGGAATGTGAAACGCTGGTTAGCAATCTGCTTGGCAGGTGTGCTTTTGTTGGGATTGCCCGGCTGCAAAAAGCAGGCGGAAAGCACCCTTTTTGCCATGGACACGGTAATGCAGCTTCAGCTGTGGGGCAAGGACGCCCAGGAAGGGCTCGATGCGCTGACACAGATTATTTATCAGCAGGAAGCGCTTTGGTCTGCAACAGACCCGGATTCCCTCCTGAGCCAAATCAATATGGACAAGCCCGTGCAGCTGACCCAGGAGCAGAATGCCTTTATTCAGCGGGCGGAGGCGCTGTCCATTCGTACCAATGGCACATTTGATCCGCAGCTGGGCAGCGTTATGCAGTGCTGGGGTTTTTACAATGAGGGCTACTATGTTCCCACTGCGGAGGAGCTTCTGGATGCCGCGGGAACGCCTAAATGGGATCTTGGCGGAATTGTAAAAGGCTATACCGGGCAACTGTGCACAGAGGCCCTTGCGGAGCTGCAGGTGGAAAGCGCAATTCTGAACCTTGGGGGAAATGTACAGACCTACGGTCAGAAGAAAAATGCAGAGCCCTGGATCATCGGCATTCAGAACCCCCAGGGGGGAGAACCGGTGGGTACTGTGGCTGTCAGCGGAACGATGGCGGTGGTCACCTCCGGAGATTACCAGAGATATTTCGAGCAGGACGGCATCCGCTATCATCACATTTTAGATCCCGCCACCGGCAGACCTGCACAGACAGATCTGTGCTCCGTGACGGTGATCTGCCCAGACGGCATGGTGGCAGATGCGCTGTCCACGGGATTGTTTGTCATGGGGCTGGAAGAGGGCATTGCCTTTTGGCGGGAAAGCAGTGATTTTGAGGCGGTGTTTATCACTGCCGATGGCAAGATCTTTGCTACCCAGGGCGCAGCCCTGTCCGGCTGTGCATTTGAGGTGATCAACCGTGAAGACTAAAGCCTGGATCGCGATCCTTGTAGCCGTGCTGTGCGTTTGCCTGGGCCTGAGTATCTTTTTGCTGTGGCCTGGGGAAGCATCCGCTGTGGAGGTTTGGTCCGAGGGACGGCTGATCGCAACCTTGCCCCTGGCAAAGGACGACAGCTTGACCGTAGAAACAGCCACCGGCAGCAACACAGTAACCGTGCGCCAGGGAAAGGTGGCAGTGACGGAAGCAACCTGCCCGGACCAGTATTGCAGGAAGCGTGGCTTCTGCAGCGGCGGCGCACAGATCGTGTGCCTGCCCAACCGATTGGTCCTGAAATTCACCGCATCGGAAGCAATAGACGGGGTTTCCGGATAAAATTTCAAAAAACAGCAAAAAAGCACTTGACAAAAGGCTCATAGTGCAGTATAATCACCCATGCGCCTGGACGATTAGCTCAGCTGGCTAGAGCATCCGCTTGACGTGCGGAAGGTCATAGGTTCGAGTCCTATATCGTCCACCATGAAAAGACCGTAATTGTGATACCACAATTACGGTCTTTTCAGCTAAATCCACCCTTTCGGGTGGGTGAAATTATCTTCGGTGATGAAATCCTCCCTTCGGTCGGATGAAATCGCTGCGGCGGTGGATTTCATCTGCATAGCAGATTTCATCCTTGCGAAAGCAAGGATTTCATTATATAATGCATTCAGAAGCTGGCTGCCAGCCGGCAGCTACCGTCTAAAAACGCAGAAGAGAACAGAGGAGGAATGCGCTGTGAGAAATCTGACGATCCACCGCCGCAAAAGCGTTGTGGGCAGTTTAATGAAGGACCAGGTGTACATCCAGGATGAGGTTGCCGGAGACCTGGTGATCGAGGGTGTGACTTGCCGCAAGCTGGGCGATTTGAAAAACGGAGAGCAGAAGACCTTCCAGATCGACGAAGCCGAAAGAAAGGTCTTCCTGATCGCAGACAAGCTGAGCAAGGACTACTGCAATGGCGCTGTAACTGTTCCTGCGGGGCAGGAGGATGTACAGTTTGCCGGAGCCCATGCCTTCGTCTTAGGAAGCAATCCCTTCCGCTTTGACGGTGTGCCCCTGTCCGAGGAGCAGCAGAAAAAGCAAAAAAAGAATGGCCGCAAAGGCTTGCTGATCTTTATTTGTGCGTTGGTGGTCGGTGCGGTGGCGGGCATGCTGCTGTCCGGCGGCTTGTTTGGCGCAAAGATAGATGTTAGCACCATGGAGCCCAAAACCTTTACCAAAGAGCCCTTCCGGATCACGCTGACAGATGGCTTCCGGGAAACGGACCTGGAGGGCTATTTCGCCTGCTATGAATCCAAAACCGCATTTGTTTTTGTGCTGCGGGAAGAGAAGTCTTTGCTTACATGTTCTTCCCTGGACGAGTACGGACAGCTGATCCTGGAAGCCAACGGCAAGGAAGACCTTACCGTCAACAAGACAGGCAGCTTCCTGTGGTTCAGCTACACCCAGGAGGTAGAGGGGCAGGATATCTATTACATCACTACCTGCCATGAAAGCCAGGACGCCTATTGGATCGTAAACTTTGCAACACCTGCAACGAATCAGGAAAAATTCAGTGAGCGCTTTATCCAGTGGGCCACCACGGTAACGCTAAACGGTGATAGCGCAGCTGCCGCATAAGAAAAGATCGCCCTTGGGATGGCTCCCAAGGGCGTTTTATCATGCTTTAAGGGCGGCTTCTGCAGAGTTTGCTCTGTCCCGGTAGGCTGCCCGGATCACCAGTGTGTATCCCAGGGCAACGCAGACCAGCACCGCTGCAAAGAACCAGAAGCAGGGCCGGTATGTGCCGAAAAGATCATAGTAAAGATCTCCCAAAGGTGTGCCCAGGCAAAGACCCAGCGCATTCATGGCCATTAAGATGCCCAGGACCTTGCTGTAAGCGGCAGAGCCGAACAGGTCACTGGTCATCAGCGGGATCATAACCGTTTCCAGGGGAGTGGCCACGGTGCCCAGTATGCTGGCAAGGATCACCAGGACCATTCCCAAGGTAGAGTTGGTCAAAAGCGCCTTGATCATAAAAGCAACAATGGCGCAGAACTGACAGGCAAGCAGGGTAAAGCGCAGCCCCTTCTTGTCATAGGCAGTGCCCACCAAAACCTTGGAAAATGTCAGGCACAGGGAGGAAACGGTGGCGCTGGTGGCAATGAAGCCGCTGTCCATTCCCAGGTCGGACATATAAATAATGCTGATGCTGCCGATGCTCTGCAGGCTGATGCCGGTGAGAAACACCATGGCGGCTGTGGCATAGAAGTAGGGCTTCTTTTTGATCACATCATAGGACATGCCTGCCCAGGAAGTGCCCTTAGGCTGCTTTTTGCCGGTGTCCGTTTGGATGGCAGGACCGTCTTGCGGATGCTCTTTCAGGAAAAGGAACACCACGACACTGATGCCAAGGGAGACCGCTGCCGACAGCAGATACGCTTTGCGGTAGCCAAAGACCTCCCCGTTGTTGATCAGCGGGGTGATGATCTGCGCGGCGATGGCACCGCCGATGCCGTTGGCGGACATGACGATGCCGGTATAGCGGCCCACATTCTGGTGAAACCAGCGGCGCACGATGGTACCGGCCATGGTGCCGCCGCAAAATACGATCCCGAAGCCCCAGAAGGCAGCACCGATGTACAGATGGATAAAATGGGTGGCGAAGGCGCGGATAAATACAGATGCGGTCAGCCCCAGCAAGCCGGCACAAGCCATCCTTTTTACACCGAACCGCTGCACCAAAGCACCGAAATACAGCGCAGTAAACACCTGTACGATATAGCGAATGCTGTTGCTCAGCGAGAAAACGCTGCGCTTGATATGCAGTGCCTCGGTGACGGCTTTGGTATAAAGCCCCACATTGCTGCTGCAGAAACCAAGGCACAGAAATTCCATGAAAAAGCAAACGATCAAAATGACCCATTTATAATCCCAATGGGCTTGCCTTCGAAGCATTGCAACACCTCCCGCGGATATTACCCAAATTATACCACAGGTGTCCGGCGTTTACAACCTTGTTGGGAGCGCTGACCACAAACTTGTAAATTTTTGCAGATCTGGTATAATGATCCTGAGGTGATTTTTATGAAGAAATGGATGACATGGATATTGGTGTGCAGTGTGCTGTTTGGGCTGTGTGCCTGCGGTGGCACGCCGGCTGCAGAAGAGTCTGTGGAAACCACGGAGAATCCGGCAAAGGCAATTTTGGACGGAAAGAAGATCATCTTTATCGGAAATTCCCATACCTATGTGGGAAATGTGGTGCAGCAGGTGTACAATTCCAAGCCGGAGCAGGAAGCGCGCAGCAACAACCAGGGCTTTTTCTACCTGCTCTGTCAGCAGCAGGGCTGTGAAGTGGAAGTGACCAACTGGACCTTCAGCAGCCATGGACTTGCCAGTATTTTTGGCGGTGCCTGCACCACCAAGGGGGATTGCAAGGGGCTGAATCATGAGGATTACCTGGTGGACCGGTATTTTGACTATGTGGTGATCCAGCCGGGGGTAGGTGAAAGCTCAGAGGCCAATGTGGCGAAGGATATTGATTATATCGTCTCGTTTTTCAAAGAAGCAAATCCTGATGTGAAGTTTGCGGTTTTGGGCAATGCGTCTGTTTACGGAAACAATACCAACGGAAAGACCTACCCGGGAATCACAAGCTATTATAAGACCCTGGAAGCGCAGGGCTTTCTGGTTGCTGACTGGGGCAAGCTGGTCAATGACATGATCCACGGGGAAGCAAAACCTGAGAACAGCACCATGGTCTACAGTAAGAGCAGCTTTATCATTAAGGACGGCTTCCATCCCAATTACCTGTCCGGCTACATTGCCAGCGTAATGCTCTATAGTGTCATTACAGGTCAGAAGGCGCAGCAGATCCCGGCAACCATGTTCCAGGATCCGGCTATGGCGATCCTGGTGGACAGCCATTTGGAAAAAAGCTATGATAACGGCAACGCTGACAGCAATTTCAAATTTGCCCTTACTGTGGAGAGTGAATTGCAGCAGATCCACAAGCTGATCGACCGGTATCTGGAAGAAAAACCGTATTTGCAGAATTGACACGCAGAATTCGCTGAAAGGGAATAGCATAAGCACCCCTGTGCAGCCCGGAGAGGGCCGCACAGGGGTGCTGTTTTCGGATGTTATGTGCGCTTCACACCGCGCAAAAGCTTGGCAAGCGCTTCAAGATCTTCCTGGGTGTAGTTGTTTTTGACGGTTGCCATCATGGTAAGGGGCTTATAATTGTAGTTTTCGCTGTCCCGGTATCGGGTCATGGCAGAGACAAACTTAAACCGGTCGCTGATAGAAACGGACTCTTTGGACATGATCCAGCCTTTGACAATGTCGAAGCATTGGGGATTGCTCAAAAGCTCGCACATGGGAAGATCCAGGCAGTAACCTTCCTCACCGTAGTCCACAGCTTCGTCCTGCTCGCTGAACCAGTTGCCCACCTGCAGGGCAGCTGCCAGATCCGGCAGATCGTATTCGGTATTATGAGTCTGGACACCGCAGAGGGTAATGGTGTCCTGGGCACCGTCTACCGTAGCGGTCAATGTATTCTCACCGGGCTGCAATGCCACCTCCGGGAAAATGACCATGTGATCCTCTGCTTTCAGTGTGCCGCAGACTATGCCGTTGATGGTCAAGGTCACGGCTTCTGCATTGGTGTAGATCCGCAGGTCCCGCTCGCCGGGGGCGCGGTCCCGGAAACGGCGGCCGGTGATGTGAACCATCGGTTCTTTGGACCAGTATGCCTTGTAGACATAGTAGGCATCCTTCTTCAGCTTCCGGTCCATGGTCACAAGACCCTTGTTGTTCCGGCCCTGGATGCCGCCTTCATTGCGATTGTCTGCGGCAAAGTCAAACATATTCCATACATGGGTCGCCCACAGCCACGGACGGGCCTGGAAGACCTTCAGCATATCATGGTGATAGATGGTGGCATATTCTTCGGTATAGTCGTGGTTAAAGGGCTGGGCAGAATGCCAGCGGACAATATTTTCTACACCGTACTCGGAGACACCGATTGCCCGGTCGGGATGCAAGCTGTGGAATTTATCCAGCGCAGGACCGTTATCCTGGGTCGTTCCTGTATACCAGCCAAAGTAATAGTTGTAGCTTTGAATGTCTGTGATCTGGGTATGGGGGCTGGTGATGGGGAGACGGGCCAGATGGGCAATGGTTGTCAGACGGGAGGGGTCCAACCGCTTGACAAGGGCGTTCAGATCGCACAGATTCCGGTACTGCTCCTCGCTGGTGTTAAAAATGGTGATCTCGTTGGCAATGCCCCAAACGATGATACTGGGATGGTTATAGCACTGCGCGATCAGCTCCGTCATCATGGACATGGTCGCATCGTAGGCTTCCTTGCCGGGGAGGTGGTGGGAAATGTAGGGGATCTCTGCCCATATGGCAAAGCCCATTTGGTCGCAAAGATCATAGAAATACTGATCGTGCTGATAGTGGGCAAGGCGGATGGTGTTGGCACCCAGCTCCCGGATCATGGTGGCATCCTCCAGATGATCCTCCCTGGAGATCGCCCAGCCCTTGTCCTGCCGGTCCTGATGGCGGCAGACACCGCGCAGGGGGAAGGACTTGCCGTTCAGGAAGAAGCCGTGCTGCGCATCTGCCCGGTAGCTGCGGTAGCCGTAGGTCACCTGCACCTGATCCAGTACGGTTTCGCCCCGCAGCAGCGTGGCCCGGGCGCTGTACAGGTAGGGATCTTCAATGCCGTGCCAAAGGTGCGGTGCTTTCACCACGGTGTCAAAAGAGGTGTGCGGCAGTGCATCCACCACAGTGTCAAAGACCGCAGCGCCCTCTGCGTCCAGCAGCTCCAGGCGGATCTGACAGCCATTTGCATTCACGCAGAACAGATCCACCCGGGTAGTGCCGCTGGCATAGGGGGTTACAAATATAGCATCTGTGCCGTGCTTCATAAGGTCAAAGTGCGCGTCCTCGACCTCAACGAAATACACATCCCGGTAAATACCGCCAAAGAAGGTAAAATCTGCATGCTGGGGATAGATGTTCGACACAGCATTGCTGACCGCTACCTGCAGGGTGTTTTCTGTTTCCTTCATAGCCTCGGTCAGCTCGTACCGGAAGGTGGAGAAGCCACCCTTGTGGGTACCCAGCTCACGGCCGTTGCACCAAACTGTGGCAACATGGTTCGCGCCCCGGATCTCGATATACTGGCGCTTGCCTTTTGTGGGGGCGGGCAGATCGATCTCATAATTGCCGACACCGCGCCAAAAATCACCGCCTCCGTCCTGGCCGTCCAAAGCATTCCATGTATGGGGCAAGGTTACCGGAGCGTAGTTCTCTCCGGCCTTGGAAAATACTGCATCCGTTAAAAGCTTATAGCTGCGCATAGTATGTTCCTCCTGTTGAATTCATAGTTAAAACGATTATATAATAAAAACCAAGGAAACACAACTTCTTTTTGCACGGATTCGAATTCCGCATCCTCAGGGGCAATGGCACGGATTTTCCTGAGAAGGTGGAGCGGTCAGAAAATACAGCACTGCCAAAACCACCGGTTTTTGAAAGGAAATACGGTGCTTTCTTTTGCTTTTCCGGTGATTGACAATTTTTGTCCACAGAGTTAGAATATTAGATATAATATTTTATCATGGGAGGTGGCGGCAGTGGAGTGCAATTTGCTTGTGTGCAAGCATGTGGAACGGGATGTGTTCGAGCACGAGACCTATACAGGCACGGATGATATTTTTGCCCTGGTGGAAAGCGGCAGCTTTGTATTTGACGACGGCAGCGGCTTGCAGCGGGTTGAAGCGCTGGAGGCGGTCAACTTCCGGAAGGACCGGCTGTATAACCGGCATATCACCCAGCGGGCGAGCCTGTATCTGTTCCGCTACCGGGCAGAGAGCAATATTTTCAGCGGTGGAAAAGTGACCTTCCGGGACAGGGAGCGGGTACGCTCCACCTTGGAGCTGCTCCGGGTCAGTGAGCACTGTATGCACCTGGATGATTTCGATTGCAAGCGGGTGCTGTTTTTGGATCTTGTGAATCAGTACCGCCTGGAAAATGCGGGCCTGCAGGAAAACACGGAGCGGTCGGACAAGCTGATCGATGAGGCCATTGCCAGCATTAAGGGGAATCTGCACAAAAAGCTGAACCTTGCCGAGCTGGCAGGGGAATATTATCTTTCCTATGTTCAGTTCTCCCGTCGGTTTAAGTCCCAGACCGGTGCGACGCCCCAGGAGTATGTTGCCGGCTTGCGCCTAAACAAGGCCAAGACCTTGCTGTCGGATACGGACCTGCCGGTGAAGCAGGTGGCACAGACCTGCGGCTTTGGCAGCGAGTACTATTTCAGTAACTTCTTCCGCAAATACTGCCACATGTCGCCCACTCAGTACCGGATCATGATCCGTACCACAGAAAATGCATAGCAAAATGCCCGGCTGATCTGCAGCCGGGCATTGATTGTTGTCAAGGGGAGCGCTATTACTTGGTGTGCGTAAAGCTGACAGGGGTAAAGACATCACCGGTGGAGGCAGTGACCTGGGCTTCGATGGTATATTCACCGGCTGGCAGCTCTTTTATGGCAGATTCAATGATGGATCTGGCAACGGAGATCCGATAGTTTCTGGCAGAACCATCGCCCACATCGACGCGGTCAAAGTACTTGGTGTAAAGAGAAGTTTTGTTGCCGCTTGCGTCTTTGGCATAGACCTTCAGTATGCACATGGGATAGTTGCAGGTGACGGCACCGGAAAGGAAGTCACTGAGGCTGGAGCAGGCGTCCTTGGAGAAGGAGACCTCCGCCTTTACATAGGGATCCTGACCAAGGAATTCTGTGGTGGTAACAGGAATATAGTCCTTTTCACGCATCCACTGGAAGGTGCATTTCAAAGCGATCGGTTCAGGACGGCCGGTATAGTAGTAGGTAATGCCATCTTCCTGGTATTCCCGGAACTTCTCACCGACACCGGCGGCTTGGTCCTGGACCATGATGTAACTGTTTACGGTATCGATGCCACCGTCAGGGAGGTAAACCACGACAGCGTCGCTGATGGCCATCAGGGTATGCTCTGTGGTGGAGCTGGTGATGGCGTCGGCGGCTTTCATCTGCGCATAGCTTTCAAACATGACCTGGTCCCCGTTTTTCTCGCAAATGGACTTGGTGGTCTGCTGCTTGAAGGAGGTGATATAGCTGTCATAGGTGTAGTTGCCCACAGGAATGCAGCCGAACTGCTGCACCATGTTGTAGTTGACAAAACTGCCGGTGAGGGAATCGCAGACGGTACTCCAGGCCCACATCAGGCTACCGGCGCAGGTGTTGCCCAGTGTGTCATTGAGCCACTGACCGTCGCCTTCCAGTCTGAGCAGACCCGACTTGTTATCATAGTATTCCAGCCACACATAGAGGTTGGTCTGCCCGTCTGCGTAGGGCAAGCCGCAGTACACCAGGTAGCGGTCGTAATGGTAATCCTTGTGGCTGACAGCGCCCTTCTTGTTATAATTGATCTCCGTGTCTGTGGTCCACTGGATAGAAAGCATATCGTGCATGGCCCGCACAGCGGTCTGCCGCAGCTCGTCGGTGGTGGGATTTTCGGATACGGCATAGCTGGGACGCTCTGCCATGGGACTCGGGACAGCATAGGGCGGAAGGGTAGCTTCCGTAGTGGTTTCGGGTACGTTCTCAACGGGCTGCGCGCATGCAGCTGTGCTGAACACCATCAAAATGGATAGAATAAGCACAAAAAGCCTTTTCACAGGGGTACCTCCTAAAGTAGATGTTTTATCTTATTTTAAAGGAAAAAGGGGCTTTTTACAAGCATTAAAACGATTATTTATAACACAAAACGATGGCATTATCTCATAAAATGTGAAAGCGGGTAGTTTTTAGCGGTGCCCAAGGCTTTGATGCGTTGGGAAAATATACCCGGCTGAGAGATTCCTCTCAGCCGGGTGCTGCTTATTTATGGGCTACCGGAGGGGACAGGAGGAACCGTCACCCTGTCCCTCAGCCGCACCTAATGTAGGGGCGGCAACCTGCCGCCCGCCTGCTGTACCTATTTATCGTACCTGGTACGGAACGATGGTGCGGTGCCTGCCGGCGGCGGTACTTTCTTATGCCGATAAGAAAGTACCCAAAGAACCGGCTTAAGGGGAGCGCTTGCTTCCGCAAGCGAGGCGAACCCCTTAAGAATCCCCCTGCCGCACCGAAGGCAAGCGGGAGAAAGGTTTCGGCTTTTTTGATTTTCTTCGAAAATCGGGAAATTTGACAATTTCCGGGCGGGCGTTCAAAGAACGCCCCTACGGATCCTATCGCACCGGGTACGGTGACCGGGCAACGGGAAATGTGTGCTCCTGCATAGAAAAAGGACACCCGCTTTGGGGTGTCCTGGTGGTTACTTCTCGTCCGGGGTCAGCACTTCCTTGGCAATATAGATGGGGCGGTGCTTGCTTTGCTCGAAGGTCCTGCCCACATACTCCCCGATAATGCCGATGCACAGAAGCTGCATACTGCCCAAAAACAGGATCAGCACAATGATGGTGGCATAGCCGGGGATGGCAATGCCGAAGGCAAGCTTCTCAATGATCACCGCCAGCAGGTACAAAAATGCCGCCGCTGAGGTGAATAAACCCAGCACCGTGGCGATGCGCAGGGGGGTGGTGGAGTAGCCGATGATGCCGTCGATGGCATAATTGAACAGCTTCCAGAAGCTCCACTTGGTCTTGCCGGCTGCCCGGGCGCAGGCGGTGTAGGGGATGAAGTGGGTCTGATAGCCCACCCAGGCAAAGAGGCCCTTGGTGAACCGGTGGTATTCCCCCATGGACAGGATGCTTTGGCCCACGCTTCTGCGGAAGGTGCGGAAATCGCTGGCATTTTGCATCAGGTCCACACTGGACAGGCAGTTGATCAGCTTATAAAAGCATTTTTTAAAGAAGGAAAGGACTTTTCCTTCCTCTCTGCGGTCCTGGTAGGCGGCCACGATGTCACATTCCGGCTTTTCGTCCAGGATCTGCACCATGTCCCGGACGATCTCCGGGCGCTGCTGCAGGTCCGCGTCGATGAAGCAGATGTAATCTCCGGCGGCATGGGACAGACCTGCGTACAGAGCGGACTCCTTGCCGAAGTTCCGGGAGAAGCTCACCACCTTCACAGGACACAGCTGCCGGGTATAGAGCTTTCGGAGCTGATGCAGTGTGGCATCCTTGCTGCCGTCGTCCACAAACACGATCTCAAAATCATAGCCGCAGCCGGAAAAGGCTTCCATGGCGGCATCCTGGAAGGCGGCAACATTTTCTGCCTCATTGTAGCAGGGAACGACCAGGGACAGCTTCATAAAATCAACTCACAATCGAAAATTTACTATATTATATGCCAAAACCCCGGTGCAGTCAAGAATCTATGGGGTCTTTTCCGGTTTTCTCAGTTGACATACGGTGGAAAATGTGGTATTTTTACAAAGATAAATGCATTGACAGGGAGTTTTCTGCAACAGATCCTTTTATAGAGAGCGCACGGCTGGTGGAAGTGCGCAGGAGTTTGCAGGATCGTCGCCCTTGAGCAGACCGCCTGAATTCAGTAGGGAGGTACGGGAACGCCCGTTACAGCAGACAAGTGCCCGCTATATGCGGGAATTCAGGTGGTACCACGGAAAGTAATTTTCGCCCTGAGCCTTATGGCTCGGGGCTTTTTTCAATGAAAAGGAGTGTTGATCATGGCAAGAGAGTTGCCGAAGGTGTATGAACCTCAGCAGGTTGAAAACGAGATCTATCAGATGTGGGAGAGCAACGGATATTTCCGTCCCTCCAAGAAGGGTGCCAAGCCCTTTACCATTGTTATGCCGCCCCCCAATGTTACCGGTCAGCTGCACATGGGTCATGCCATGGACGCGACCCTGCAGGATACCCTGATCCGGTTCAAGCGGATGCAGGGCTACAATGCTCTGTGGGTCCCCGGTGTGGACCATGCGGGCATCGCCACCCAGATCAAGGTGGAGGAGGAGCTGCGCAAGGAGGGTCTGACCCGGTATGACCTGGGTCGGGAGAAGTTCCTGGAAAAGGTTTGGGACTGGAAGCATAAGTACGGCAACCGTATCGTGGAGCAGCAGAAGAAGCTGGGCGCATCCTGCGATTGGGAGCGGGCCAGATTCACCATGGACGAGGGCTGCTCCAATGCGGTCCGGGAGGTCTTTGTCTCCCTGTACGAAAAGGGTCTGATCTACAAGGGCAGCCGGATCATCAACTGGTGTCCCCACTGCGTTACCGCCCTTTCCGATGCCGAGGTGGAATATGTGGACAAGCCCGGTCACCTGTGGCACATCCGCTACCCTCTGACCGACGGCAGCGGGGATGTGGTGGTTGCCACCACCCGTCCGGAGACCATGCTGGGCGATACCGGTGTGTGCGTCAACCCCAACGATACCCGCTATACCCATATCGTGGGCAAGTCTGTGACCCTGCCCCTGGTGAATAAGCAGATTCCCATTGTGGCTGATGACTATGCCGAGATGGACTTCGGTACAGGCTGCGTGAAGATGACACCCGCCCACGACCCCAATGACTTTGAAGTGGGTCTGCGCCACAACCTGGAAGTGATCCGGGTGCTGGATGACAACGGTGTTGTCAACAGCTACGGCGGCAAGTACGAGGGCCTGGACCGCTATGAGGCCCGGAAGCAGATCGTTGCGGACCTGGAGGCCCAGGGCTTCCTGGTAAAGGTGGAGGACCACGCCCACAATGTGGGTACCTGCTACCGCTGCCACAACGATGTGGAGCCCATTATCTCTGCCCAGTGGTTCGTGAAGATGAAGCCCCTGGCTGAGGAGGCCATCCGGGTGGTGAAGGAGGGGCAGACCAAGTTTGTTCCCGACCGCTTCAGCAAGACCTATCTGAACTGGATGGAAAATGTACGGGATTGGTGTATTTCCCGTCAGCTGTGGTGGGGCCATCAGATCCCTGCCTGGACCTGTGCCGATTGCGGTCACATCACCGTCTCCCGGGAGGATGCCTGCCGTTGTGAGAAGTGCGGCAGCACTGCCATTGAGCGGGATCCCGACGTGCTGGATACCTGGTTCTCCTCTGCGCTGTGGCCCTTTGAGACCCTGGGCTGGCCGGAAAAGACCGAGGATCTGGAGACCTTCTATCCCACGGATGTGCTGGTGACCGGCTATGATATCATCTTCTTCTGGGTTGCCAGAATGATCTTCTCCGGCTGTGAGCACACCGGAAAGACCCCCTTCCACACCGTGCTGATCCACGGCCTGGTCCGTGACGATAAGGGCAGAAAGATGTCCAAGTCCCTGGGCAACGGCATCGATCCACTGGAAATGATCGAAAAGTACGGCTGTGACGCTTTGCGTATGAACATGGTCACCGGCAACTCTCCCTGAAACGATATGCGCTTCTATGTGGAGCGGTGCGAGGCCATGCGTAACTTTGCCAACAAGCTGTGGAATGCTTCCCGGTATGTGATGATGAACCTTTCTGAGGGCGCACAGAACCGCCTGCCTGAGGTTCAGGATCTGGAAATTGCCGACAAGTGGGTGCTGTCCAAGCTCAATACCCTCATTGCCGAGGTCACCGAGAACCTGGAGAAGTACGAGCTGGGTGTTGCGGTGCAGAAGGTCTATGACTTTATTTGGGATACCTACTGCGACTGGTACATCGAGCTGACCAAGGCCCGTCTGTACTCCGAGGATGCCCAGCGGAAGCAGACCGCCATTGGCGTTCTGGTGTATGTGCTGGATCAGATCCTGCGGCTGCTGCATCCCTTCATGCCCTTCATCACGGAGGAGATCTGGCAGTCCATTCCCCATGAGGGAGAGGCACTGATCGTTGCCCAGTGGCCCCAGTACCGCAGTGATCTGGCATTCAAGGCAGAGTGTGAGCAGATGGAGTCTGTGATGGAGGCCATTCGTGCCATCCGTAACCGCCGGGCGGAAATGAATGTTCCCCCCAGCAAGAAGGCGGCTCTGTTTGTGCTCACCGGCAAGCCCCAGGTGTTTAGCGAGGGCGAGGGCTTCCTGCAGCGTCTTGCTTACGCGGACAGCGTGACCCTCCTGGACAAAGAGCCGGATAACCTGGACGGTATGGTCACCATCACCACTGCAGACGCGAAGCTGTATATCCCCATGGGACAGCTGGTGGATGTGGCCAAGGAGCTGGAGCGCATCGGCAAGGAGCTGGAAAAGGCAAGAAAGAATCTTGCCGGCATCACCGCCAAGCTCTCCAATGAGAAGTTCACCGCCCGGGCACCGGAAAATGTGGTCAATGCCGAGCGGGAAAAGGCTGCCAAGGCGCAGATCCTGATCACCCAGCTGGAAGAGAGCGAAGCTGCTCTGAAGAACCTGTAATGCAATACACGGACCCCCGACGAAGCCGTCGGGGGTCTTTTTATGCCTAAGCAGTCCATGCAGGCAGAGTCTCTGCGCCCTCCCGCTGCTGCAACGATCATACCAACCGGGTGCTTGTGTGCCACCGGGTAACGGGAGGGGATGGAACCCCTCCCCTACAGCCGGTGTTCGATGGCGCAGCAATATATCATACGCGAAGCGTATATCACAAATCCGTAAGGATTTATATCACTTGAATTTGCCCCTTCCCTACAGGGGATCACGGGAGATCTCCGGTGTATTTTTGCCCGGTGAGAAACCGCTGGGTTTTCTTTTTCGCTTCCGGACGGATTACGACCTTTATTTTGCTTTTTGCCTTATATACTGGAAAGGCAACCACAAAAGGAGGGAAATCATGCGTTTAACAAGCTTTTTGCAGGACGGTCAGCTGACGGTGGTTTTGACCGGGGAGATCGACCATCACTGCGCAAAACGCTACATTCAGGCAATTGCCGCAAAGATCGAGGCCTATACGCCCCGGGTTTGTGTGCTGGATTTCCAGGAGGTGACCTTTATGGATTCCTCGGGGATCGCGGTGGCCATCAATGCTCTGCGGTCCATGACCGGGCTGAAGGGGGAACTGTTTCTCAGCGGACTGCGGGAGCAGCCCTTAAAGGTATTCAAAGCATCCGGAATGGATAAATTAGTAAAGATCAAGGAGACAGTATCATGAAATTTGAGAATTATATGGTTTTGGAATTTCCCAGCAAATCCGCCAACGAAGCATTTGCCCGGGCAGCGGTTGCCTGCTTTGCTGCCCAGCTGGACCCCACCCTGGAGGAGCTGGGGGATATCCGCACGGCGGTTTCCGAGGCGGTGACCAACTGCATCGTCCATGGCTATCCCCAGGAGCTGGGGATCATTACCCTGCGCTGCAGGATCCTGAAGGACCACACCCTGGACATCGTGGTGAAGGACAAGGGGGTGGGGATCGCGGACCTGGAGCAGGCGAGAAAGCCCATGTTTACCACCGGGGGCAGTGACCGAAGCGGTATGGGCTTTACCATTATGGAAAGCTTCATGACCAGCTTCACCGTGGTCTCTGAGCCGGGGAAGGGGACCATGGTACATATGCGCAGAAAGCTGCAGCGGCGCAAATGAGCAGGACAGAAGAGCTGATCGCGGCTGCCCAATCGGGAGATGCCCTGGCCCGGGAGACGCTGCTTGTGGAAAACAACGGGCTGATCTGGTCTGTTGCCCGGAGATTTTTGGGCCGGGGCACAGAGTCGGAGGACCTGTATCAGCTGGGGTGTCTTGGCTTTATCAAGGCAATTGACGGCTTTGACCGGAGCTTCGGTACCCAGTTTTCTACCTATGCCGTGCCCAAGATCTCCGGGGAGATCCGCCGGTACTTGCGTGATGACGGGGCGGTGAAGGTGTCAAGGAGCATCAAGGAGCGGGCGTTTGCCGTCAACACCGCCCGGAATCAGCTGCTGCAGGACCTGGGAAGAGAGCCGACACTGGAGGAGCTTGCCCAAAGGACCGGGATCTGCCCGGAGGACATTGCCGTTGCCCAGACCGCCACTGCCTGTGTGGAGTCCATGCAGCAGGAGGGGACAGAGGACGGCTTTTCTTTGGAAAACATCCTCTCGGATACGGAAAATGAGGATTCCATCATCGAAAAAATGGCCCTTCGGCAGTGTATTGGCAAGCTGCCGGAGCGGGAAGCTATGGTGATCAATCTGCGCTATTTCCATGCCATGACCCAGGAGCAGGTCTGCAGGATCCTGCACATCAGCCAGGTGCAGGTCTCCCGGATCGAGAAGAAGGCAATTTTGCGTCTGCGGGAGCTTCTGAAGTAAATTTCCCTTTACCTTTTGCTGCAAATGCGGTAAAATAAGCGTATATAAAAAGAAAAGGTGAGTTTATGACAGATGCATTGCTGCAGCGCTTTGTTGCTGCACGGAAACGATATATCAGCGGCCGGTTTGCCTCTTTAAATGATATGCAGCTGGAGGCGGCGCTGACCACGGAAGGACCGCTGCTGCTGCTGGCAGGCGCAGGCAGCGGAAAGACCACGGTGCTGATCCACCGGATCGCCAACCTGATCCGCTTCGGAAGAGGCAGTGATTCTTTGGAAGTTCCGGACTACATCACTGCGGAGGATGTGGAATTTTTGGAGCGCTGCCCGGTGGATGCCCAGGGGGAAGACCGCAGCCGTGGGGAGCTTTTGTGCGCCCTTGAGCCGGCTGCTCCCTGGTCTGTGCTGGCCATTACCTTTACCAACAAGGCTGCCAACGAGCTGAAGGAGCGTCTTTCCCAGATGCTGGGGCATCAGGCAGAGGATATTTGGGCCATGACCTTCCACTCCGCCTGCTGCCGCATCCTGCGCCGGGAGATCCAGCGCCTGGGCTACTCCAGCAGCTTTACCATCTATGATGCCGCGGACTCGGAGCGGCTGATGAAGGATGTGATCCAGCAGATCGGTCTGGATGATAAGACCTTTCCTGCCAAGCAGGTCCTCAGCATCATCAGCCGGGAGAAGGACCGGATGGTCAGCCCGGAAATGATGCAAAGCCACATGGAGGATGCCAACGACTTCCGGATGCGCCATGTGGTGAAGGCCTATGGGCTGTATCAGCAGCGGCTGAAGGAGAACAATGCCCTGGACTTTGACGATATCATTTTCCTCACGGTCCGGCTTTTGCAGGAGCATGAGGAGGTCAGGACCTTCTATCAGCGGAAGTTCCGCTATGTTTTGGTGGATGAGTACCAGGATACCAACCATGCCCAGTATCTGCTGACGGCCCTTCTGGCCGGTGGCTATGAGAATATCTGCGTTGTGGGTGACGATGACCAGAGTATTTACCGCTTCCGGGGCGCTACCATTGAGAACATTCTAAATTTTGAAAAGCAGTACCCCGGCAGCCGGGTGATCCGCCTGGAGCAGAACTACCGCTCCACCCAGATGATCCTCAACGCTGCCAACGCAGTGATCGCCAATAACATCGGCAGAAAAGGCAGGCGCCTGTGGACAGCCAACAGCGGGGGAGACCCCATTGTGGTCTACCAGGCTGCCGACGAAGGAGCGGAGGCCAACTACATAGCCTCCCAGATATTCTCCGGGGGCAAGGGCCGCAAATATGCCGACTATGCGGTGCTTTACAGGACCAATGCCCAATCCAACGCGTTGGAATATGCCTTTAAGCGCAACGGCATTCCTTACCGGATCATTGGCGGTATGCGCTTTTTTGACCGGGCGGAGATCAAGGATATGCTGTCGTATCTTTGCGTGATCAATAACCGCTCCGACGATCTGCGTCTGCGCAGGATCATCAACAATCCCCCCAGAGGCCTGGGGGCAAAGACCATTGAAAATATTCAGCGGCTTGCGGATGCCGAGGGGCTGGGGATGTACCATGTGATCTCTGACCCCCGGAGCTACGGCGCTTTGGAGAAGTCTGCCGGCAAGCTGGAGGCCTTTACCCAGATGATCGGGCAGCTGCAGGAAATGCTGGACAGCGGGATCTCTCTGACGGACTTTTACGATGCTCTGCTGGAGCGCACCGGGTATGCCGCCATGCTGGAGGCAAAGCCCACCGAGGAGAACAAGACCCGGCTGGAAAACGTCCGGGAACTGAAATCCAGCATCGTCTCTTATATGCAGAATGCAGAGTTCCCGTCCCTTAGCGGCTTTTTGGAGGAGATCGCCCTGTATACCGACCTGGAGGAGTACACTGAAGGGGAAGATGCGGTGGTGATGATGACCATGCACTCTGCCAAGGGGCTGGAATTTCCCCATGTATTTTTGGTGGGCTTCGAGGATGGGCTGTTCCCGGGAATGCGCGCAATCGGAGACGCGGAGGAAATGGAAGAGGAACGGCGGCTTTGCTATGTGGCCATCACCCGGGCAAAGGAGAAGCTGACCATCTCCCATGCCAAGCAGCGTATGCTCTACGGACGCACCAATGCCGCGCTGCCCTCCCGGTTTCTCCGGGAGATCCCCGAGGACCTGACGGTGAAAAAGGGCAGCTTTTACGCTGCACCGCCTCAGACCGGCAGGTATTCCTATCCCACACCGTCCTATCAGAAGCCCAGCGTGTTAAAGACCGCTTACACCGCCCAAAGTGCTGCCCCCAAGGAGCAGAGCGAGGCGTTCCTGTCACTGAACAAAGGAGACATGGTGGAGCACACGGCCTTCGGAAGAGGCATGGTGCTGTCGGTTCTGAAAATGGGCGGAGATGCCCTTTTGGAGATCGCCTTTGACCAGGTGGGAACCAAGAAGCTGATGGCAAAGACCGCCTCTGCCCATATGAAGCGGGTGTGATGCATGGGATCCCTTCTGCATAGGATACACTGGGGTGATGCTATGAGAAGGGGCTTTAGAAGGCTGCTGCTGTTGATCCTTGTGGTCCTGGCGCTGCTGGTTGCGGGGCTGACGGCTTTTCGCATCCGCTACCGGGAGACCATCCGGGGATTGGCGCAGACCCAGGTGAGTAATCAAACCTCAGATCTGATCAACGATGCCATTGACCGGCAGATCTCCACAGGCCAGATCCGGTATGACCGCATCGTGTATTTTGAAAAGGATCTCAATGGCCGCATCACGGCGCTGAAGACCAACATGACCGAGGTGAACCGGCTGAAAACCGCCATCCTCAATGAGATCAATGACGAAATTCTAGAGCTGGACACAGACGATCTGGGCATCCCTCTGGGAAGCCTGCTGCTGCCGGAGCTGTTTTCCGGAAGAGGGCCGGTGATTCCGGTGCAGATCCTCTCCATCCGCAACTCCGACGCGTCCTTTTCCAGCGAATTTACCCAGGCCGGGATCAATCAGACCCTGCAGCAGCTGAATATGCACATCAGTGTGGATGTTGCGGTGCTGGTGTTCGGGCAGGTGGCATATTTTACCGTGTCCAGCCAGGTGGTGGTGGCTGAGACCATCATCGTAGGGCAAGTGCCGGAAATGTATTTACAAAGCGGAGGTTTCCATGGAAACGAAACAAAGAATTGACCAATTGACACAGCTCCTCAATGAATCCAACTACCGTTACTATGTGCTGGACGATCCCAGTATGCCGGACTTTGAATATGACCGGCTGCTCCGGGAACTGGAGGACCTGGAGCAGGCCCATCCGGAGCTTGCCCGGGAGGACTCTCCCACAAAACGGGTGGGAGGAGAGGCCCTTTCCAAGTTTGAGAAGGTGCAGCATGCTGTGCCTTTGATGAGCCTGCAGGATGTATTTTCCACCCAGGAGCTGCAGGACTTTGTGGGCAAGATCCTGGAGGAGCATCCCCAGGCGGAGTTTACCGTTGAGCCCAAGATCGACGGCCTTTCCGTGGCGCTGGAGTATGAAAACGGTGTCTTTGTCCGGGGCGCGACCCGGGGGGACGGTGTCACCGGTGAGGATGTGACCCAGAACTTAAAGACCATTCCCACCATCCCCATGTCCCTTTCCGGAGCGCCGGAAAAGCTCATCGTCCGGGGCGAGGTGTATATGCCCAAGGACCGCTTCCACCGGCTCAATGAACGGCAGGAGCAGGAGGGGAAGCCCCTGTTTGCCAACCCCAGAAATGCCGCTGCAGGCTCTCTGCGGCAGTTAGACCCCAAGATCGCAGCCAGCCGTGGTTTGGATATTCTGGTATTTAATGTCCAGCTGGCAGAGGGTGTCAGCTTCCAAAGCCACAGGGAATCTTTGGAGTATTTGCGCAGCCTGCGGTTCAAGGTCATCGACTGTGCCTGCTACCGGGACCCGGCAGAAATTGAGGCCCGGATCGACGAAATCGACAAAAATCGACATTTATATGATTACGATATCGACGGTGCTGTGGTGAAGGTCAATGACATTATGCTGCGGCAGGAGCTGGGGCAGACCGCCAAGTTCCCCAAGTGGGCGGCTGCCTACAAGTACCCCCCGGAGATCAAGGATACCGTGGTGGAGCAGATCGTGGTGCAGGTGGGCAGAACCGGTGTGCTGACCCCCAAGGCGGTGGTAAGGCCGGTGCATCTTGCCGGAACTACCGTTACCAATGCCACGCTCCACAACCAGGACTTCATCTCCCAGCGGGATATCCGGGTGGGGGACACGGTGCGCATCCGGAAGGCCGGTGAGATCATTCCGGAGATTCTGGATGTGGATCTTTCCAAGCGCAGAGCAGATTCCCAGCCGTATTTTCTGCCCCGGGTATGCCCGGTGTGCGGTGCGGAAACGAAAAAAGACCCGGAGGGGGCGTTCCTGCGCTGCACCGGTGCGGAGTGTCCTGCCCAGCTGCTGCGGAATCTTTCCCACTTTGTCAGCCGGGATGCCATGGATATTGGCGGCCTGGGCAGTGCCATTATGGAGGCGCTGCTGGAGAAGGGGCTGATCCGCTCTCCTGCGGATATTTACGATCTGACCCTGGAGCAGATGAAGTCTCTGTGGCAAAGCGGTGAGGTGGCTGCCAGGAAGCTGCTGGAGGCCATCGAGGCCAGTAAGCAGCAGGATTTGAGCCGGCTGATCTATGCCTTCGGCATCCGCCAGGTGGGCAGCAAGACCGGCAAGACCCTGGCCAAGGCCTTCGGTAGCCTGGATGGGCTGATGCAGGCATCCCTGGAGCAGCTGCAGCAGATCCCGGACATCGGTGAGGTCACTGCCATTTCCATCTATGAGTGGTTCCGGCAGAGCCAGTCGGTGCATATGGTGGAGAAGCTGCGCAGCGCCGGTGTGAATTTTGAAAGCAAGCAGACGGTTTCTGATTTACGGTTTGCGGGGATGACCTTTGTGCTCACCGGTGCTTTGAGCAAATTCACCCGGGAAGAGGCAACGGAGCAGATCGAGTCCTTTGGAGGAAAAGCATCCGGCTCTGTTTCCAAAAAGACCACCTATGTGGTGGTTGGCGAAAATGCCGGCTCCAAGGAGCGAAAGGCCAGGGAACTGGGCATCCCCATCTTGTCCGAGGACCAATTCCTGGAGATGATCCGCTGACAGCTATGACGCGGCTATGTATGGGAGGGCCTCTGCGCCCTCCCGCAAATCGCCCCTACATTCCGGCTGCGGAAAATATTTCTTTGAAAGCCCACGGTATAAAACCGTGGGCTTTCAATGCTGAAAGGGGGACTTCCCGGTGAGGGTGCGCGGCTGCTATAATGTTGGAAAAAACGAAAAGGAGACGCTATGGCAAGGAAAAACCGAGAAACCATCCCCTATATTTGCATGTATGACGACTATCTGGAAGCCCTGGAGCCCTTGACCGATGGGGAAAAGGGCAGGCTTCTGACAGCCATGCTTCTGTATGCCCGGACAGGACAGGTACAGAAGCTGTCCGGAAACGAACGCTTTCTTTGGCCCATCCTCAAAAGCAAGATCGACATGGACCGGGCGGCATATCAGGAAAAGTGCGAGAAAAACCGCCTCAACGGAAAGAAGGGCGGAAGACCGTCGGAAAACCCAACGGTTATTTTGCAAACCCAGCAGGAAACGCAAGAACCCAAAAAACCCAACCAAAACCATAACCAAAACCAGAACCAGAACCATAACCAGAACCAGAGCCAAAACCAAACCTCACCTGCGCAAGCGGCAGGAAGGGGACCTCTCTTTTTGCCGCCTACTGTGGAGGAGGTGTCTGCTTTCTGCACACAACAGGGGTTTTCCATAGACCCCGGCAGGTTTGTGGATTACTATACAGCCAACGGCTGGCAAATGGGGTCGGCTTCCATGAAGGATTGGAAGGCGGCGCTGAAATGTTGGAACGGAAAGGAGAAACCAAATGGAAAAACTCAAGCTGTCCCTACCTGGCATGTTGGAACAGAGCTTTGACCCGGAGACCTACGGCAAGATCCGGGCGGACACCATCAACACCACGGTGGGCAACGAGGAGGGCTACGACTGCAAGGAATGTCTGAACCGGGGCTTTGTGGCTGAACCGCTGCCTGACGGGAATGTGAAGATCCTGCGCTGCAGGTGTATGCGCATTCGCAGCTGCATCCGGGAAATGGAGCGCTCGGGGCTGAAAAACAGCATCCGGGAGCAGACCTTTGAGGCATTTCAGGCAACCACCCCCTGGCAGAAGACCCTGAAGGCGGGGATCGAGGCGTATGCCCGGCAGGAGGAGGGCTGGCTTTTGGTGGGGGGACAGCCGGGCAGCGGCAAGACCCATCTTTGCACCGCGGTGTGCAGGCAGCGGCTGCTGGACGGCAAGAAGCTGATCTATATGCCCTGGCGGGAGAAGGTGGCGCAGCTGAAGGCCTTGGCGCTGGATGCCCAAAAGCGTGGAGAGCTGATGGACAGCTGGAAGAATGTGCAGGTTTTGTACATCGACGATCTGTTTAAAACCGGCAACGGTCCGGAGGGCAGCGCTATGCCCACCCAGGCGGATATTGCCCTGGCTTTTGAGCTGCTAAACCACCGGTATCTGAACCGCCTGGCCACCATTATTTCCACCGAGCGGACACCCCAGGAGCTTGTGCGCATCGATGAGGCCCTGGGCAGCCGGATCATAGAGGCGGCAGGGCAGCATATTTATTCCATCGCCCGGGATCAGAAGCGCAATTACCGCCTGCGCGCCATCGTGGACCTGTAACAGAGTTTAAAGAAGGGGAGGACCTCTGTGCCCTCCCGCTGCTGCACCGATTACACGCACCCGGTTCGTTTGACGCACCGACCCATGTAGGGGAGGGTCTCTGCGCCCTCCCGCAAAATGCACCGATCATACCAACCGGGTGGGTTTATGCCACCGGGTAACGGGAGGGGATGGAACCCATCCCCTACGGCGGGGGTACGGTGGCGCACCTATGTAGGGGAGGGTCTCTGCGCCCTCCCGCAAAATGCACCGATCATACCAACCGGGTGCGCTTATGCCACCGGGTAACGGGAGGGGATGGAACCCCTCCCCTACAGTGGGGTACGATGACGCGCGCATGTAGGGGAGGGTCTCTGTGCCCTCCCGCAAAATGCACCGATCATACCAACCGGGTGGGTTTATGCCACCGGGTAACGGGAGGGGATGGAACCCCTCCCCTACAGTGGGTGTCCGATAACGCTTTGTAGGGGAGGGTCTCTGTGCCCTCCCGCAAACTGCACCGATCATACCAACCGGGTGGGTTTATGCCACCGGGTAACGGGAGGGGATGGAACCCCTCCCCTACAGCGGGTGTCCGATAACGCTTCGTAGGGGAGGGTCTGCGCGCCCTCCCGCAAACTGCACCGATCATACC
>JAZSER010000058.1:0-13168 GCA_045531815.1 Faecousia sp.
AATCGTAGGGCGGGGGCTTGCTCCCGCCGGTGATTTTGGAACAAAATCACATTGCGCAAGCAATCATTTTCTTCGAAAATCCGGAAATTTGACAATTTCCGGCGGCGGGAGCAAGCCCCCGCCCTACGCGCGTAAATCGCACCGATGCTTCCATAAAAAACAAACGGCATCCCGGAGGATGCCGTCGTGTTTCAAGGGATCTGTTTCTTGCCGGGCATATTTCTATGCCCGGCAGAGGGGATTGTTAGCAGCAGCAATTGTTATCGCAGCCGCAGCCGTTGCCGCAGCCATTGTTGGTGGTCATAATGCCGTTGCCACCGCAGCAGAAGAACAGGACCAACAGGATGATGATCCACCAGCAGCAGTTGTTACCAAAACCGTTATTGCACATAAAAATACCTCCGAGGATGAATTTTTTTGGCGGCTGAGCCGCTCATTCCATGGTATTCCGGAGGGAAAATTTTGTGCAGGAAACAGCCGGCCACAGATTTGTGACCGGCTGGAATGCTTTATTGCTTTTTGGGAAGCTGCTTCTGCAGCCAATCCTTGCCGTCAACAAACCGGGCAACAATGTAGCTTGCCACATAGTCGCCGGCAGCATTGACCATGGTGGCAGGGGGGTCTACCAGGTTACCCAGGGCAATGGCAATGGGGTAGGCAATGGCCATCTGATCCGGGAAGAAGATGGTGCACAGCACCAGCCCACCGGTACCGCCGCCGCCGGGAATGCCGGACATGGCAACACTGGAGAACACAGCCACAATGATGGCCAAAATGGCTTCGCCTGTGCCGAAATCCTTACCGAAGATGCCGAACAGGAATGCCACCTTCACAATGGCGGACATGGCAGAGCCGTCCATATGCATAGTTGCGCCTAAGGGCAGCACGATGTCAGAAACATCCTTGGAGATACCGGTCTCCTGGGCAGCTTCCATATTGGTGGGGATGGTAGCGACGCTGGAGCAAGTGCCGAAGGATACGGCAGCGGGCTTCAGCAGCTTGCTGAACATCATCTTCACCGCACCCTTGCCGCCGCCAAAACGGGCATAGATGGGGAAGAACAGGAACATGTACACAAAGCAAAGGACATAATAGATGATCAGAGTACGGCTGTAGTCACCGATTAGCTCCGGGCCGTAGGTCGCCACCAGGTAGGCGAAGAAGCCGAAGAAGCCGATGGGGGCATAGTAGCTGATGATCTTGACCACCTTCATAATGCAGTTGGTCACATCCTCCAGCAGCTTTGCGGTCATGGTCTCCTTACCGCCGGCCAGCTGGATGCCGAAGCCGCAGAGAATGGCGAATACGATCAGCGGGAGAATGGCGCGGCGGCTCAAAAGCTCCACAAAGTCAGGTTTTGTAAAGAAGTTGATGATCATATCGGCAAGGCCCAGGGTTGCCCCTACCTCACCCTCGGTGGCCTGGTACTGGCCCTGGACCAGGGGGAAGATCCGGCAGATCACATACATGATCACAGCGGCAATGGCAGCGGTGACAAAGAAGGTAGCCACCGTAACACCCATGATCTTGCCTGCTTTTTTGGCACTGCCCATATTGGCAATGGCCGAGCAGATGGAGCAGAAGACCATCGGCACCACAATGCAGAACATCAGATTGATAAAGATAGTACCCAGAGGCTCCAGCACAGTAGCGCCCTTGGAGATCACTTCACCGTTGGCATCCTTGACCACAGGCCAAAGGGCACCGGTGACGCAGCCGGCAACGATACCTGCCAGCATGCAGATAATAAAACCGTAGTTTTTCAGAAACTGTTTCATATCTGTCCTCCTTATATAATATTACGGCATTATTATAGTGGAAATCCATAAAAATAGCAAGTTTTTTATCCGGGAAAACTGGTATGAATGGGCAAAAAAAGCATAGATTGTCCCTGGAGGGATGCAATATGAAACGAAAAGACCTGTGGATCCTGCTGGGTGCGCTGACAGCGGCAGTGGTGCTGGGGCTGAGTCAATTTTTGACCCAAACAGTTCCAACGGTGGCCTGGGGGCTGCACTTTTCCCAGCTGGGACAGCCCCCGTCCGGACCGGTATCAGCCCAGCAGCTGGCAAGGCTGGACGGGGTATTTTTGGGGGATACCCAGCAGAAGGTGCTGTATCTGACCTTTGATGCCGGCTACGAAAACGGCTGCACGGAAAAAATTCTGCAGGTGCTGGAAGACCATCAAGTGCCGGCAGCCTTCTTTTTGGTGGGGGATTACATTCAAAAAAACCCGGACCTGGTGCGAAAGATGGTGGCCCAGGGGCATATTGTAGGCAATCACACCATGGATCATCCGGACATGGCCAAGATCCGGGACCCGGCGGCATTTCAAGCCCAGCTGGAGGGGGTGGAGGCGCTGTACCAATCGGTGACCGGTGCGAAGATGCCAAAATATTACCGACCGCCCCAGGGGGTATACAGTGAAGAAAACCTGCAGATGGCGAAGGATCTGGGGTACAAGACAGTGCTGTGGAGTCTTGCCTACGCGGATTGGAACAACGATGCCCAGCCCACCCCGGAGCAGGCATTTTCCAAGCTGCTGCCCAGGGTGCATAACGGAGCGGTGGTGCTGCTGCATTCCACCTCTGCCACCAATGCCCAGATATTGGATGCGCTGCTGACCCAATGGAAGGCAGAGGGCTACCGGTTCGAAAGCATCCAGCAGCTGTTTCCTGACCCGGCATATAGTTGACAATTGACAGTTGACAGTTAAGGCGTTGGATGGCGCACCTATGTAGGGGAGGGTCTCTGTGCCCTCCCGCAAACCGCACCGATTATACCAACCGGGTGCGTTTATGCCACCGGGTAACGGGAGGGGATGGAACCCCTCCCCTACGGCCGCTGTACGGTGGCGCATCTATGTAGGGGAGGGCCTGCGCGCCCTCCTGCAAACCGCACCGATTATACCAGCCGGGTGCGTTTATGCCACCGGGTAACGGGAGGGGATGGAACCCCTCCCCTACGGCTGCTGTTCGATGTGCGCCTATGTAGGGGAGGGCCTCTGTGCCCTCCCGCTGATGCACCGGTTATACCCACCCGGTTCGTTTGACGCACCGCCCCCACATTACTATTACGGGAAATTTCTGGTATAATTGGATGCCAAAAATGCAAAAAAATCCCGCAAATCCGGATTTTTCGGATTTGCGGGGATTTTATATCAATTACTTGCTCAGGTAGGCATCAATGGCGGCAGCGCCCTTCTTGCCTGCGCCCATTGCCAGGATAACGGTTGCTGCACCGGTAACGGCATCGCCGCCGGCAAACACACCGTCACGGGTGGTCATCTCTTCTTCATTGACGATGAGGCAGCCCTTCTTGTTGGTCTCCAGACCCGGGGTGGTGGTCCGCAGCAGGGGATTGGGGCTGGTGCCCAGGGACATGATCACGGTGTCCACATCCAGCATGAACTCGGAATCGGGAACTTCAATGGGACGGCGGCGGCCGGAAGCATCGGGCTCGCCCAGCTCCATACGGATGCACTTCATGCCGCAGACACGGCCGTTCTCGTCACCCACGATCTCGATGGGATTGCACAGAGTCTTAAACTCGATGCCCTCCTCCTTGGCATGGTGCTTCTCCTCTGCACGGGCGGGCATCTCGGCCTCGCCGCGGCGGTAGACAACATACACATGCTCAGCGCCCAGGCGCATTGCGCAGCGGGCAGCATCCATTGCCACATTACCGCCGCCAACAACAGCTACGGCCTTGGACTTGATGATGGGGGTATCGTACTCTTCCAGATAAGCCTTCATCAGGTTGGTCCGGGTCAGATACTCGTTGGCGGACATGACACCCACCAGGGATTCACCGGGGATGTTCATGAACATGGGCAGGCCTGCACCGGAGCCCACGAACACAGCCTGGTAGCCCATCTCGAAGAGCTCGTCGATGGTGAGAACGCGGCCAATGACCATGTTGGTCATCACTTCCACGCCCTGTGCCTCCAGCTTCTTCACCTCGTTGGCAACGATGGCCTTGGGCAGACGGAATTCGGGGATACCGTAGACCAGAACACCGCCGGCGGTGTGCAGAGCCTCGAACATGGTGACCTGATAGCCCTTCTTGGCCAGGTCGGAAGCAGCGGTCATGCCGGCAGGGCCGGAGCCGACAACAGCGACCTTCTTGCCGTTGGACTCTGCCTTCTGGGGCATGGCATTTACATTTTCCCGGTACCAGTCAGCAACGAAGCGCTCCAATCTGCCGATGGCAACAGGCTCACCCTTGATGCCCCGGACACACTTGCTCTCGCACTGGCTTTCCTGGGGGCAGACGCGGCCGGACAGAGCGGGCAGCGCGTTGGTGGAGGTGATGATCTCGTAAGCGGCCTTGAAGTCGCCCTCCTGGACCTTCTTGATGAACTCGGGGATCCGGACATTGACGGGGCAGCCCTCCACGCACTTGGGATTCTTGCAGCCCAGGCAGCGGTTTGCCTCTTCAATGGCCATTTCAGCGGTGTAGCCCAGGGCAACTTCCTTGAAGTTCCGGGCGCGTACCTGAGGATCCTGCTCAGGCATGGGGGTCTTTACCAAAGTCATGTTAGCCATTACAGTTTCCTCCTTACTTGATCAGATCCTTGCCCATCTTTTCGATGCGGCAGGTATGATGCTCTTTCACATCGGATTCCCGGGTGCGGTAGGTGCTGTTGCGGCTCATCAGCTCCGCAAAGTCCACCTTATGGCCGTCAAACTCAGGACCGTCCACGCAAGCAAACTTGGTCTCACCGCCAACGGTGACACGGCAGCCGCCGCACATGCCGGTTCCGTCCACCATGATGGGGTTCAGGGAAACGCTGGTATGTACACCGAAGGGCTCGGTGGTCTTGCAGACGAACTTCATCATGGGCACAGGTCCGATGGCCAGCACCTCATCGTAGTTGCGGCCGCTCTCCAGAAGCTGCTGCAGCTTCACGGTTACAAAGCCCTGCTCACCGTAAGTACCGTCGTCGGTCATCAGATACATGTTATCGGCACAGGCCCGGAATTCCTCCTCCAGGATCACGATATCCTTGGAGCGGAAGCCCACGATCACATCCACTTCCGCACCGGCTTCCTTGAATGCCTGGGCAGAGGGCAGCGCAATGGCGCAGCCGACACCGCCGCCAACCACGCAGACGCGCTTTTTGCCTTCCACGGGGGTGGGCTTGCCCAGAGGACCAACAAAGTCCCGGATATAGTCACCCTCATTGAGGCTGCCCAGGGCGATGGTAGCGAAGCCAACCTTCTGGAAGATGATGGTGACAGTGCCCTTCTCCCGGTCGTAACCGGCGATGGTCAGAGGCACACGCTCAGCCTGCTCGTCAATACGGAAGATGATAAACTGACCGGCCTTGGCCTTCTTTGCAATAAAGGGAGCTTCGATCTCCATCAGGGTGACCGCCGCGTTCAGCTCCTTTTTGCGAACGATTTTAAACATTTTTGATTCCTTCCTTCTTTGCTTGTTGGAATGGTCTACACAAAATCCCATTATAGACCTGTTTGCTTCACTTGTCAAAGGGTTTAAGTACTTTTTTATTTATTCTTCAGCAGATCGCGGATCTCGGTGAGCAGGACCTCCTCTGCAGAGGGAGCGGGAGGTGCGGGCTCTTCTGCGGGGGCTTCTTCTTCCTTCTTCTTGCCCAGCTCGGAGAGCTTGTTCAGACCCTTGACGATGAAGAACACCACCAAGGCCAAAATGAGGAAATTGATCACAGCGGAAATAAAGTTGCCGTAGGTCAGGAAGTTCTGTACCTCCTGGACCACCTCAACACCCTCGGCATTGACGATGGTTTCGTAGGTGGGCTCCACCCAGGGCATCCGGGGCAGGGGGATCTTGGCTTCGCTGAAATCTGCGCCGCCCAGGAAGATGTTCACGATGGGCATGATCAGATCGTTGGTCAGGCTCTTGGTGATGGTGGAGAAAGCGCCGCCGATGATAGTACCAACTGCCAGTGCCATTGCGTTGCCCTTGATGGCAAACTCGGTAAATTCCTTCCAGAGGGACTTCTTTTCAGTGCTCATGGTTTTCTCTCCTTTATTTTGGTTTACATAATATTATTTCTTTTCAATGATCTCCAGGCCGCCCAGATACTTACGCAGGACCTCAGGCACCACAATAGAGCCGTCAGCTCTCTGATTCTGTTCCACCAGTGCGGGGAAAATACGGGAGGTTGCCAGGCCGGAGCCGTTGAGGGTGTGCAGGAACTCGGGCTTGCCGGTGGCTTCCCGACGGAAGCGGATATTGCCCCGGCGGGCCTGATAATCTCTTGCGTTGGAGACGGAGGAGACCTCCTTGTAGCCGTCCATGGAGGGGATCAGGATCTCAATGTCATAGGTCCGTGCCATGGATGCGGAGCAGTCGCCTGCAGCCAGCTTCACGGTACGGAAGTGGAAGCCCAGGCCCTCCACCAGCTTTTCTGCCTTGGTCACCAGCTCGTCGAAGGCTGCGTCGGAGTCCTCGGGCTTTGTGAACTGGAACATCTCCACCTTGTTGAACTGGTGGCCCCGGACCATGCCCCGCTCGTCGGCACGGTGAGAACCGGCCTCACGACGGAAGCAGGGGGTGTAAGCGAAGAACTTCTTGGGCAGATCTGCCTCGGTGAGGATCTCGTCACGGTAGACGCTGGCCAGAGCAGCTTCTGCAGTGGGAAGCATATAGTGTACCCGGTCGTCGGTGGGGTTGGCGATCTTGTAGACCTCGTCTGCAAACTTGGGGAACTGACCTGCGGTCTCACCGCACATGTACTCCAGCATGTGGGGAGGCAGGATGAAATCGTAGCCGTCTGCGGTGTGGGTATCGATGAAGTAGTTCAGAAGCGCCCATTCCAGGCGAGCGCCCATGCCGGTGTACATCCAGTTGCCGGCACCTGCCAGCTTGACGCCCCGCTCGTAGTCGATAAGACCCAGATCGGTGCAAAGATCCACATGATGCTTGGGTTCAAAGTCAAATTCCGGCTTCTTGCCCACATAGCGCAGAGGCTCGTTGTTTTCCTTGCCGCCGGGGAGCAGGTCGCTGTCCGGCAGGTTGGGCAGGCTGAGCATTGCGGTGCGGAACTCTACGCTCAGCTCCTTCAGAGCGGCTGCCTCGTCGGCAATGGAGGCGTCCAGTGCAATGGACTCGGCCTTGTTGGCTTCGATCTGTGCGTCCAGCTCAGCAGTGTCCTTACCCTGCTTTTCTGCGCCCTTTTTCTGACCGAAGAGCTTGCCGTTTTCCTTGGCCAGCTTATTTTTCTGGGCAGTTTTGCCCTCGGTGGAGGTTTTTAAGCTGCGGATCTGCACATCCAGCTCCAGAATGCGGTCCACAATGGCGTCGCAGTCTACCTCTTTGGCCTTCAGACCGTCCTTGACAGCCTGGGGATTTTCTTTAATGAGTTTGATATCAAGCATGGTTACCTCTCCTTAGTTTTCGATCTCGGGATGATCGGGTTTTTCGGGTATAATAAAAATACAAATAATATATGCCAGCAAACCGGCAAAGGCAAACAGCGTTGCCACCGCCCAGATCAGACGGATCACCGTGACATCCACATTCAGATACTGGGCAAGACCGGTGCAGACACCGGCCAGGAATTTGCCTTCCGGCACACGGTAGAGTTTTTTGTTCATGGTGTCCTCCCTTTTTACTTCTTTAATTTCATCAGGGCTTCCAGCAGTACCTGCAGGTCGTCCTGTCCGTAGAATTCCAGCTCAAAGCGGCCTTTGCGTTTGCCGTTTACGATGCGGACACCCCGGCCCAGCTGCTTGGACAGGGCTTTTTCGCATTCTGCCACATAATCCACGGCAAAGAAGGTCTCCTGCTTGGGATCAGGCTCTTTCAGTGCGTTTTTGCACAGCATTTCCGTCTGCCGGACGGAAAGATCCAAAGAGACCACTTTTTGCGCAAGGTCCAGCTGTTTTTTTCGGTTATGCAGGCTCAGAAGGGCCCTTGCGTGACCGGCACTGAGCTTTCCTGAGCGGAGCATTTCCAAAACCTCTGGCTCCAATGCCAAAAGCCGCAGGGCATTGGCAATTGCCGGGCGGGATTTTCCCACCTGCTGCGCCACGGTTTCCTGGGTCAGACCGTAGGTTTCCATCAATGTCTTATAGCCCAGGGCTTCTTCCACCGGGTTCAGGTCCTGGCGCTGAAGATTTTCGATCAGCGCCAGCTCCATGGTTGCCTTGTCGTCGGCCTCCACTACCACCACCGGGACTTCGCTGAGACCTGCCAAACGGGCAGCCCGCCAACGACGCTCACCGGCAATGATCTGATAATACCCGGATGCCATCTCCCGGACGGCCAGTGGCTGGACCACACCGTGGAGGGAAATGGATTCTGACAGGGCCTGCAGGGCCTCTTCGTCAAAATCCTGTCTTGGCTGGTCGGGGTTGGGCTCTACCTTGTGAATGGGCAAGATCCGGTACGCGCCCTGTTCTGCCGGTTCTTCATGAAAGTCTCCCAGCAGTGCGCCAAGTCCTTTATTCAATCCTTTTGCCAAAATATCACCCCTTATCGATCTTGTGTTTACACTCTTCAGCCAGGGCTCTGTAGGCAGCGGCACCCCGGCTGCTGCGGTCATACACCGTAATGGGCAGACCGTGGCTGGGGGCTTCTGCCAGGCGGACATTCCGGGGGATCACCGCCGCAAAGACCTTGCCAGGGAAGTGCTTGCGCACCTCCTGGGCCACCTGGGTGGAGAAATTGGTTCTTCCGTCGAACATGGTCAGCACCACACCGAAGATCTCCAAAGCGGGGTTGATCCGCTTTTTGATCAGCCGCAGTGTGGTCATCAGATCCGCAAGGCCTTCCAGAGCATAGTATTCACATTGCACCGGAACTAAGATGCTGTCCGCTGCTGCCAGTGCATTGATGGTCAGAAGCTCCAAAGACGGCGGACAGTCGATGAGGATCACATCGTAATCCTGTTTTACCTGGGCCAATGCGTTTTTCAGCCGGAAATTGGGCTCGGGCAGGCTCAGCAGCTCCACGGCAGCGCCTGCCAGGTCCGCACCGGAGGGAAGCACATCCCCGTATTTGGTGGAAACGATGGCTTCCTTTGCAGGAATATCGTCAATGATCACATCGTAAACGGACCGTTTTGCTTTTCGCTTGTCCACCCCGAGTCCGGAGGTGGCATTTGCCTGGGGATCAAAATCGCAGAGCAGAACAGACAGCCCTGCGTCTTTCAGCGCAGCCGTGAGATTCACAGCGGAGGTGGTTTTGCCCACACCGCCCTTTTGATTCACTACGGCAATTGTAATACCCATAATCTAGTCCTCGTATTCAAAGATTGTTTCACGTGAAACACATCCTGTTTTGATGTTTCACGTGAAACATCAGGGTCTGTCGGAAGTATCGGTGGTATAATTACGGCCCAGATTTCCCTCCGGCTGTTCCTGCTGCAGGGAGTGCAGAAGAAACACAGCGGTGATGCAAAGCAGTATGGAAAGCAGTGCGATCACACCGGTGAGCCAGCGGACCAGCCCCCGAAGCCGCCGGACGGATTCCTCCGCGGAGACTTCTTTGGTATGAATGACCTTTTCCTGGCTCTGCTGGGGACGCTGCAAAAGCTGCACCGGAGTACCGGGCTTGACGGGGTTTTGTGCCATGACCTGCAAGCAATCCGGACAAAAAACGCTGTTTTCCCGGATCTCTTTTCCGCAACGCATGCACTGCATAGGCCACACTCCCTCATCATGATAATTATTCAATTTATTGTACACCATTTTTTTGCTTTCGTAAAGCCCAAAAAGCAAAAAACCTATTTACTTTTTGTTTACAAATTCTTTATGAAATCCTCTTGACAATCATATGACCATATGATATTATCATACTACCATTCAACATGGAGGTGCGATATGAAAAAATGGACAATACCCGGAACGGTGCTGCAGATCCCCCGGGAGGATGCTGCGCACATTCAGGAGTTATTTCAAAGTATGTTCCTGGCAGGAGGCATCGTACTCAGCCAGGTATCCGGCATCACAGGGCTGGAGCCCTACACGGTGCAGAATTGGGTGAAGCGTGGGTTTCTTGTGCCTCCGGAGCGCAAGCGCTATACCCTGCGTCAGCTGTGCCGGATCATTAACATCAATATGCTCAAGAGCGTGTTGCCCATGGAGCGCATTTGCGGTCTTTTGGGTTACATCAACGGACATCTGGATGATGAAAGTGACGATGTGATCGACGATTCTGAGCTGTATTTCATGTTTGTCCGCCTGGCTGCCAAGGCCAGGGAGCTGGACAATGACCAGGAGCGGGACGCAATTTTGGACCAGATGCTGGAGAACTACCGGGAACCGGTCCCGGGCTCGAAGGAACGGGTCAAAAAGGTCCTGCAGGTGATGCTGACGGCCTATGTGGCCGCCCGGATGCGCACCGAGGCAGAAAACATGTTGGATGCGCTGTATGCAAATAAGGAGTGAACGATATGGAAAACAACGGAACTTATCACTTTACCCCCGGAGGCTCCGGGAAACCGGCACCGGATCTGAAAAAAATCGGCAGGATCGTGCTGATCAGTGCCATCGCCCTGGCGCTTTTGGTTTGTGTATTCACCTGCTTCTATACGGTGGATGACAAGCAGCAGGCAGTGGTGACCACCTTTGGCAAGGTCACGGATATCACAGATGCGGGCCTGCACTTCAAACTCCCCTTTGGCATTCAGAAGGTGCAGAAGGTGGATGTGAATGTCTATCAGAAGATCGAGCTGGGCTACAGCACCGACAAAAACGGGCAGTACCTGGTCAAGGACAATGAAAGCACCATGATCACCGGTGACTACAACATTGTCAATGTGGATTTCTTTGTGGAATACAAGATCTCCAACCCGGAGCGCTACCTGTATTCCTCCAATCAGCCGGAAATGATCCTGCGGAATCTGATCCAAAGCCAGGTGCGCAATGTGGTGGGCTCTACCTCCGTGGACGCGGTGCTAACCGACGGCAAGGAAAACATTCAGATGCAGGTGAAGGACTTGGTCACCGCCATTTTGGAGGAATATGACATCGGTCTGACCCTGGTGGATGTGCGCATCCAGGATTCCGAGCCCCCCACACAGGAGGTCATCGAGGCCTTCAAGGCGGTGGAGACCGCCAAGCAGCAGGCAGAGACCGTGGTCAATGACGCAAAGGCCTATCAGAATGCCCAGCTGCCCGATGCCCAGGCCCAGGCCGACAAGCTGCTGCAGAACGCAGAGTATCTGCGTCAGAAGCGTATCAACGATGCGGTGCAGCAGGTGGCTATGTTTGAGGCAATGTACGCAGAGTATGCCCAAAATCCCCAGATCACCCGCAGCCGCATGTATTACGAGGCGGTGAGCCAGATCCTGCCGGGAGTGAAGGTGTATATCAATACCGGCGACGGCAGCAATGTGGATATGCTGCTGCCCCTGGAGTCCCTGACCAAGGGAGGTAACTAAGCTATGAAAAAGACAATTATTATTCTTGCAGTGGTGCTGGTGGCGCTTTTGGTGCTGAGCACAGGCTTTTATACCGTGGAAGAGGATCAGTATGCCTGCACCTTCCGGTTTTCCGAGATCGTCAATACCGTGGATACCGCAGGTCTGCACTTCAAGATCCCCTTTGTGGACACAGTGAAGTATTTCTCCAAGGCCACCCAGTTTTACGACATCCCCCCTTCTGAGGTGCTGACCTCTGACAAGCAGAACATGACGGTGGACTGCTATGTGCTTTGGGAGATCTCCGATGCCCAGCAGTTCTACCGGGCGCTGGGCACCACCCTGAAGGCAGAGGAACGGCTCAATGCCATCACCTACAATGCCCTGAAGACCGCCATGGGTACGCTGGCCCAGGCAGACATTATCAATATGAATGACGGCGCGGAGCGCAACAACATTTATGAAGGCATTGCCACCACCGTGGACAGCCAGGCCAAGACCTACGGCATCCATGTGGAGGATGTGAAGATCAAGCAGTTTGACCTGCCGGAGAGCAATCTGAATGCAGTGTATTCCCGGATGATCTCCGAGCGGAATCAGATGGCAGAAAAGTACACTGCTGACGGCAACTACGAAGCCTCCATTATCCGCAACGATGTGGATAAGCAGGTGAATATCATCGTCTCCAATGCGGAGGCAGAGGCTGCCAAGCTGGAGGCTGAGGGCGAAGCGGAGTATATGCGCCTGCTGGCCCAGGCCTATAACACCCAGGACAAGAAGGATTTCTATGAATTCACCCTGGCGCTGGATGCCCTGAAGCAGAGCCTGACAGGGGACGAAAAGACGGTGATTCTGGACAGAGATTCCGATTTGGCACAGATCCTCCTGGGCAACTGACCCAAAACAGCATAGAAAACCACCGGCACATAGCAAGTGCCGGTGGTTTTTGCATCCGTGGTCCTCCGCACCCTCCCCTACGGCGGGGTTACGATGGTGCGCCCATGTAGGGGAGGGTCTCTGCGCCCTCCCGCAAACCGCACCGATTATACCAGCCGGGTGCGCTTATGCCACCGGGTAACGGGAGGGGATGGAACCCCTCCCCTACAGCGGGGGCACGGTGGCGCACCTATGTAGGGGAGGGCCTCTGCGCCCTCCCGTAACCGCACCGATCATACCAACCGGGTGGGTTTATGCCACCGGGTAACGGGAGGGGATGGAACCCCTCCCCTACGGCGGGGTTACGATGGTGCGCCCATGTAGGGGAGGGCCTCTGCGCCCTCCCGCTGCTGCACCGATCATACCAACCGGGTGGGTTTATGCCACTGGGTAACGGGAGGGGATGGAACCCCTCCCCTACGGCCGCTGTACGGTGGCGCACCTATGTAGGGGAGGGCCTCTGCGCCCTCCCGTTACCGCACCGATTATACCAACCGGGTGCGTTTATGCCACCGGGTAACGGGAGGGGATGGAACCCATCCCCTACGGCGGGGTTACGATGGCGCTTCGTAGGGGAGGGTCTCTGTGCCCTCCCGAATGCCGCACCGATTATACCAACTGGGTGCGCTTATGCCACCGGGTAACGGGAGGGGATGGAACCCATCCCCTACGGCGGGGGTACGGTGGCGCATCTATGTAGGTGAGGGTCTGCGTGCCCTCCCGCAAACCGCACCGATTATACCAACCGGGTGGGTTTATGCCACCGGGTAACGGGAGGGGATGGAACCCCTCCCCTACAGTGGGTGTCCGATAACGCTTCGTAGGGGAGGGTCTGCGTGCCCTCCCGCAAACCGCACCGATTATTTCTACCCGGTACGA
>JAZSER010000073.1:0-9904 GCA_045531815.1 Faecousia sp.
TTGGCATCCCGCTGGGGGTTGGAAAGCTTAATTACCGGCACAACGCCGATCTGACTGATTTTCTGCTGTAATTCATTCATTAGTGATACCTTCCTTTCAGTATTGGATCCGGGAGAAAGAATTCCCCATATTGCTATACGGATCCGTCTTGCTGACTTCATTATAGCGATATGGGGAGAGTCTGTCAATTAAGAAAAATCAAAAGATGATTACTTGGCAGCCTTCTTCTCAGCAGCCTTGCGCTCCATATTAGAAACGATGATAGCGCAGGAAGCATCACCGGTGATGTTCAGCACGGTTCTGCCCATATCGAAGATGCGGTCAACACCGGCAACCAGAGCAATGCCTTCCACGGGCAGACCTACAGAGGTCAGCACCATTGCCAGCATAACCATACCCGCACCGGGAACACCGGCAGTGCCGATGGAGGCCAGCGTTGCGGTGACCACGATGGTGGCCATCTCGCCCAGGGTCAGATTAATGCCGTAGCAGGATGCGATGAAGATGGCACACACACCCTGATAAATAGCGGTGCCGTCCATATTGATGGTTGCGCCCAGGGGCAGGACGAAGGAAGTGGTTTCCTTGTCAGCGCCCAGCTTCTCGCAGCATTCCATATTCAGAGGCAGAGTGCCTACGGAGGAAGCGCTGGAGAAAGCGAAGATCATAGCAGGAGCCATACCCTTGAAGAACTGCAGGGGGCTCAAACCGCCCAGGGTTTTCACGGTGGTGGAATAAAGCACGATTGCGTGGATAGCGTAGCTGATGTAAGCGGTCAGCAGGACCATTGCCAAAGAGCCGATGATCTTGGCACCGTTCTCGGCAACAACAGGCGTCAGCAGACAGAAAACACCGATGGGGGAGAGCTTCAGGATCAGCTCCATAACCTTCATGAACACTTCGTTGATCTGCTCAATAAGGACACGGACACCTTCTGCTTTTTCACCCACCAGGATGATGCCGAAGCCAACCAGCAGGGCGATCACAATGATCTGCAGCATATTGGCATTGACCAGCGGAGCTAGGAAGTTGGAGGGGAAGATATCGATCAGCACATTCATAAAGGGGGTGGCTTCCTTTGCTTCATACTCCAGATCGGTGGTGGACAGAGCGGGGAATGCACCCTTCATCAGCTGACCCATAACCAAGCCGATGACGATTGCCACAGCGGTGGTTAGCATATAGTAAACAATGGTCTTCAGACCGATGGAGCCAACCTTCCGGATATCCTTCATGGAGATCATACCGCACAGGATGGAGAAAAGGACGATGGGACAAACGATGAACTTCAGTAAGTTCAGGAAGATCGTGCCGAAGGGCTTGATGTAGTCATTGGCAAAAGCTGCGTTCTTACCTAGCAGCAGACCTGCTACAATCGCCAGCACCAGGGCAATGAAGATTTGCAGCGCCAGATTGGATTTTAGCTTTTTGATCATAAAGGATACCTCTTTTCTTTGAATATGCAGAAAGGAATGTTCCTAACTTACTCTTGTATTTTAGAAGATGTGCAGTAAAATGTCAACAAAAAAATGTAAAAAAAGAGTGCGTATTTGTGAAAAATGCCACAGTCAGACCGAGTAGATCACTGTGGCATTTGACATATTAGAAATTGGCAACTTTTGAAGATTTCAGCTGCAGCTGCAGCTTATCTGCAATCAGGGCAATAAATTCACTGTTGGTAGGCTTGCCTTTGGTGTTGCTGACGGTATAGCCAAAAAAGCGCTGGAGGGTATCCAGATCGCCTCTGTCCCAAGCTACTTCAATGGCATGGCGGATGGCACGTTCCACCCGGCTGGGGGTGGTTTGGAAGGTTTTTGCCACCTGGGGGTACAGCACTTTTGTGATGGCATTGATCACGTCCATATCATTTACGGCAATGATAATGGCTTCTCTTAAATACTGATAGCCTTTGATGTGGGCAGGAACACCGATCTCGTGGATGATACCGGTGACCATAGATTCGATGTTGGTGGGATCCATTCGGCTTTTGCTGTCGGCTGTGGTCCCTTCTCCACCCCGGATCTCCTCCAGCCGTTCCACCAGAACGCTCATATCACAGGGCTTGAGCATTAAATAACGCACCCCCAGATTGGCGGCGGCTGCTGCTACATAATCGGTGATAAAACGGGATGTAGCCAAAGTGACCGGGCGGTGCTCCATTGTGGAAATGGCTTTCAGCACGCTGAGACCGTCCTGCTTTGCCAGCATCAGATCCAATACCAGAATATCCGGCTTGCGTTCTGTGACCATACGAATGGCTTGTTCCCCATCGTTGACGATTGCCACTACCTGAAATCCTTCTGCCCGCCGCAGGGCGGCTGATAGACCGGAACAGAATTCCTCTGCGTTGTCTGCGATCATTACGGTTGTACAGTTGTCCATAGCTTCCTCTCCTGAATATAAAATTTGCTCCCCTTGTTTTTGCGGTAAACGGTGAAAGTCCACCGTGCTGCGACATCAATAATGTAGCATAATGCGTCTTAATTTGCAAGGAAAAACGAAAACATTTGCTCGACGAAAAGCTACGTATAACCTACGAAAAACTACAAAATCAGAATATTTTAAAAACAAAACACAGAGAGTACTGCTGCGGTTGACGGCAGGGAAGAAATGATGTAAAATAAGGATACCTTTTTACGGGAGGATCGGATATGAATCAGACGGTGAAACAGTTTTGTAATTTTATGGACGGTGCTCACAGCAGCTATCACGCTGTGGCGCTCCTTAAGGATATGCTGCAGAAGGCAGGCTATACAGAGCTCTCTGAGGGAGAAAGATGGCAGCTGCAAGCCGATGGGAAGTATTATGTGACCAGGGGCGGCAGCGGCTTGCTGAGCTTCCGGATCCCCGGAAAAACACCCGTGGGCTTTATGCTCAGCGCCAGTCACAGTGACCGCCCCTCCTTTCAAATGAAGGAAAATGGGGAGCTTACCGGTGCCTACACCCGCTGGGCAACAGAAAAGTACGGCGGTATGCTTATGAGTACCTGGCTGGACAGACCCCTGTCTGTTGCCGGCAGAGTGCTGGTGGAAACGGAAACAGGCATACAAAGCCGTCTTGTGGATATTGATCGGGATCTTGTGCTGGTCCCCAATGTGGCGATCCATATGAACCGAAAAGCCAATGAGGGTGTTGCCTGGAATCCGGCAGTGGATACGCTGCCGCTGATAGGGGGGAAGGATTGCGCCGGAAAGCTTTGGCAGCTGCTGGAGGAGGCTGCCGGAGGAAAGATCCTGGGGCACGACCTGTATCTGTATATCCGGCAAAAGGCTGCAGTGTGGGGTGTGGAGGAGGAGTATATCTCAGCTCAGGGACTGGACGATATTGCCTGTGCCTGGTGCTGCACCAAGGGCTTCCTGGAAAGTGAAGAAAGCAATGCAGTGCCGGTACTATGTGTATTTGACAGTGAGGAAGTGGGTTCTCAGTCAGCACAGGGTGCGGATTCCGACTTCCTGGCAGCTGCATTGCGGCGGATCGCCGAAAGCCTGGAGCTGCCGCTGGAGCAGCTGCTGCACCGGTCTTATATGATATCTGCGGATAATGCCCACGGTATGCATCCCAACCACCCGGAGTATGCCGATGCTCAAAATGCACCTTTGCCGGGACAGGGTGTGGTGCTGAAATATAACGCTGCCCGAAAGTATACCACCGATGGCTTGTCCGGAGCGATTTTCCGGAAGCTGTGCCAGGGAGCGCAAGTACCGATGCAGACCTATTATAACCGGGCGGACCTCCCCGGTGGCTCTACCTTAGGTTGTATTTCCCTGGGGCATACGGCAGTGCCCACTGCGGATATCGGCTTGCCGCAGCTGGCAATGCACTCCTGCTATGAAACCGTGGCGGTGGCAGATGTTTGCAGCTTGGAAGCGCTGATGAAGCATTGCTACAGCAGCCATTTGGAAGGAGAACTCAACGGCAGCTTTACAATCCGGAGAATTTGTTGTGAAAATGCCTAAAAACAGACGGTAAAAACTGTATAAACAAACGATTGCAGAAAGAGAAAATGTATGGTATTATACTACCATCCGGGCTTATGGGGTCTACTCCACTATCTAGACACTATAAGTCACAAAAAGGAGGAAAAAAATAACACCGTTGGACTCACGGTACGGCAGTGTGGAGACCTGTCGTAATGCTGCAGCTGTTTTGCTCGGTTGCAGTGAGAGCATATGCGAGGAGTCGGTATGCTTAGAGTCGAGAAAGTATGGCAAATGTAATTCTGAAGAACATCAAGAAAGTCTACCCGTTCAGTGGCGACGACGTCAAGAACAACAAGAAGAAGGAAAAGCAGCTGGAAAAGCACAAGAAGAAGGATCCTGAAGCTTATGCTCTTTACATGGAGCGTCAGGAAGAGAAGGCAAAGCTGCAGGTTACCGCTCAGGGCGTTGTTGCTGTTCAGGAGTTCAGCCTGGAGATCGCTGATAAGGAATTCATCGTTCTGGTTGGTCCTTCCGGCTGTGGTAAGTCCACCACTCTGCGTATGATCGCAGGTCTGGAAGAGATCTCTGACGGTGAGCTGTGGATCGGTGATAAGCTGGTCAACGACGTAGCTCCCAAGGACCGTGATATTGCAATGGTCTTCCAGAACTATGCTCTGTACCCCCATATGACTGTTTACGAAAATATGGCTTTCGCTCTGAAGCTGCGTCACACTCCCAAGGAGGAGTTGGACCGCAAGGTTAAGGAAGCTGCTGAGATTTTGGACATCACCCAGTACCTGGGCCGTAAGCCCAAGGCTCTGTCCGGTGGTCAGCGTCAGCGTGTTGCTATCGGTCGTGCAATCGTTCGTGACCCCAAGGTCATGCTGATGGACGAGCCCCTCTCCAACCTGGACGCTAAGCTGCGTAACCAGATGCGTGCTGAGATCATCAAGCTGCGTGAGCGTATCAACACCACTTTCGTATATGTTACCCACGACCAGACTGAGGCTATGACTCTGGGCGACCGTATCGTCATCATGAAGGACGGCTTCATCCAGCAGATCGGCACTCCCCAGCAGGTCTTCAACCATCCCTACAACCTGTTCGTTGCAGGCTTCATTGGCTCTCCCCAGATGAACATGTTCGATGCAAAGCTGGTTAAGCAGAACGGCAAGTATGCTGTTGAGCTGTGCGGCCACACTGTCGAGCTGTCCGAGGAGAAGCAGGCTGCTCTGACTGCAAACGGTGTTGAGGAGCAGGAGATCACCCTGGGTGTTCGTCCTGAGCATCTGTCTCTGGTTGAAAGCGGCATCGAGGCTAAGATCGATGTCCACGAGCTTATGGGCTCCTCTGTCCACCTGCACGTGAATATCATGGGTAAGGACGTTATCGTCGTTGTCTCTACTATGAACATGACCGGCGCTGAGGTTGCTGCCCTGTCCGCTGGTGTTCCTGTTCAGATTGGCTTTGGCGGCAATGTCTGCCACGTCTTCAACAAGGAGACCGGTATCAACCTGGAAGCCTAAGGCATAATGTAAGACAGGCCTGCCAAACGGCAGGCCTGTTTCCGTTTTACGAAAAAACAATAAAGTCCGGAACTTTTGAAGAGAAAAAGAGGAAAATTTGAACTTGCGCAATCGGTTGCTCTTGACAAATTAACAAAAAAGTATTACTCTCATAGTATAGTGTATGTGCCTGACATCACCGGTGGATCGGATGCACTGGGAATGGTACAGGCACACAATCTGATTTTAAGGAGAAAATTCTATGCGTGGAAGCGGCATTTTGATGCACATTACATCGTTGCCCGGACCTTACGGTGTGGGAACGATGGGAAAGCATGCCTACGCGTTTATTGATTTTTTAAAGAAGTCCGGCCAGAGCTACTGGCAGATCCTTCCGCTGACCCCCACGGGTTATGGGGATTCTCCATACCAGTCCTGCTCTACCTTTGCCGGGAATCACTATTTGATCGACCTGGAGCAGCTTTTGGAAGAGGGCTTGCTTATGCCGCAGGATCTTGAGGGGATCCAGTGGAATACCCGGGAAGACCAGGCGGATTTCGGCCTTTTGTACCAGAGCCGTCTGATGGTTCTGCAGAAAGCCTTTGAACGCTTTGACGATGATAAAGCACTGGATGCCTTCTGCAGGAAAAACAGCAGCTGGCTGCCGGATTTTGCCCTGTTCATGGCGCTGAAGGAGCAGCGCAACGGTGCGCCCTGGTATGCGTGGGAGAAGCCCTACAAGTATCGGGAACCGGATGCCCTTTGGAATGTGCGTCGTGAACTGGCACAGCGGATCCGTTTCTATAGCTTTGTCCAGTATCTGTTTGATAAGCAGTGGTCTGCTCTGCGGTCCTATGCACATGAAAACGGTGTGTCCATCATAGGTGATGTTCCCATCTATGTGCCCATGGATTCTGCAGATGTCTGGAGTGACCCGGAGCTGTTCCAGCTGGATGAGGCCCTTGATCCTGTTGCAGTGGCAGGCTGCCCGCCGGATGCGTTCAGCGAAGACGGTCAGTTGTGGGGAAATCCCCTGTACCGTTGGGATGTTATGCACAAGAACGGTTATAACTGGTGGATCCGCCGTCTGGCTGCGGCAGCAGAGACCTATGATATTGTCCGTATGGATCATTTCCGGGGCTTTGAGGCATATTGGGCAGTACCTGCCGGGGAGGCGACAGCCCGGGGCGGCAGCTGGATCAAAGGTCCGGGCATGAAGCTGATCAATGCCATCAAGGCAGCGCTGCCGGATGTGCAGCTGTTCGCGGGGGATCTGGGCTTTTTGACCCAGGAGGTGCTGGACCTGCGGGATGCCTCCGGCTTCCCGGGTATGAAGATCCTGGAATTCGCCTTTGACTCCAGAGAGCCTTCTGAGTACCTTCCCCATTCTTACACAGCCAATACCGTGTGCTATACCGGAACCCATGACAACATGACCATGCGCCAGTGGTTCGAAACGGCACAGCCTGATGCGGTGGCATATGCGGCGGAGTATATGCACTTGACGCAGGAGGAAGGCTATGTGTGGGGTGTGATCCGTACGGCTATGAGCAGTGTCAGCGATATGTGCATCATTCAGATGCAGGATTATTTAAATCTTGGTGCACAGGCGCGGATGAACTTCCCGGGTGTTGCAGCAGGCAACTGGCTGTGGCGCACTGTAGAGGGAAGCTATGACGATGCCCTGGCGCAGAGGATCTGCGCAATGACCAAATTGTATGGCCGATTGGGTCAGCAACAGACCAAGTCCCATAAGGAGAGTTCGTTATGAAATACAATTGTTTGAATATTTTGAAGATGACAGAGGCGCAGCTGAAGTTCACCTATGACGTTTCCCTGCGTGAAGCCACACCCCAGGAGCTCCATGAGGCTTTGGGTACTGCTGTCATGATGAGCATCAGTGAAAACTGGAGCCGCAGTAAGCACACCCGTATGCATCAGCGCAAAGCCTACTATATCTCTGCAGAATATCTGATCGGCCGGTTGGTTTATTCTAACCTGTACAATCTGGGCATTTTGGAAGAGATGAAGCAGGTATTTGCCGAGCACGGTGTGGATCTGGCAATTTTGGAAGAGGTGGAGGATGCTGCGCTGGGCAACGGCGGCCTGGGCAGATTGGCAGCATGCTTCCTGGACAGTGCAGCCAGCACCAATATCCCCCTGTCCGGCTACGGTCTTCGCTATCGTTTTGGCTTGTTTAAGCAGAAATTTGACGCTAACGGCAGCCAGGTGGAGGCTGCAGACGACTGGGCTAAGTTCGGTGATCCCTGGTCTTACCGCCGCTACAACCACACTGTTAAGGTCAAATTCCCGGACCACACGGTCCTGGCTGTTCCTTACGATGTGCCTGTGATCGGTTATGGCACTGACAACATCAACACCTTGCGTCTGTGGCAGTGCGAGGCAGAGGAAGAGCTGGACTTTAATGCCTTTAATGACCAGGACTATCTGCGGGCTTTGGCACAGAAGAACAAGGCTGAGGACATTACCCGTGTTCTGTACCCCAACGATACCACTTGGGAGGGCAAGCGCCTGCGTATTAAGCAGCAGTATGTGCTGTCCTCTGCATCCCTGCAGGATATGCTGCGGGTCTATAAGTCTGTCCATGGCACAGACCTGAGCCACTTCGCTGACTACTATGGCGTGCAGCTGAATGATACCCACCCGGCAATGTCCATTCCGGAGCTGATCCGCCTGCTGATGGCAGAGGGCATGGACTTTGAGCAGAGCTTTGCCATTGCCCAGAAGACCTTCTCCTACACCAACCACACGGTTATGGGCGAGGCGCTGGAAAAGTGGCCTCTGGACCTGCTGGGCAGCGTCGTGCCGGAGATCGTGGACATCATCGTGCGCATTGACGAGAAGCTGAAGCGGGAGCATCCGGACCTGTTTATCATCCGTGACAACACCGCCCACATGGCAAACCTCAGCGTCTATGTCGGCACCTATATCAACGGTGTGGCAGAGATCCACTCTCAGATTTTGAAGGATGATTGCTTCAAGCAGTGGTATGCTGCATTCCCGGAGCGCTTCCAGAACAAGACAAACGGTGTGACCCCCCGTCGTTGGATGGGCCTGTGGAATCCGGAGCTGACCCAGCTGATCAAGTACCGTATCGGCGGAGACTTCCTGGGAGACCTGGACCGGCTGAACAAGCTGAAGCCCATGGTCGACGATGATATGGTTCGCCAGTTCAATGCGGTGAAGCGGCAGAAGAAGGAGCAGCTGTGTGCTGTGATCGCAGAGCGTGAGGGCGTCAAGCTGAATCCTGATTTCCTGTTTGATGTGCAGGTAAAGCGTCTGCATGAGTATAAGCGTCAGCTGCTGAATGCCTTGAGCATTGTGGACATTTACTTCCGCCTGAAGGAGGGCAAGCTGCCGGACTTCCAGCCCACAGTGTATCTCTTTGGCGCGAAATCCGCACCTGGCTACGCCCGTGCAAAGGCGATCATTCGCTATATTAACCGCATTGCCCGGATGATCAATAACGATCCCGAGGTCAATGACAAGCTGAAGGTCGTGTTCGTTCAGAACTATAACTGCTCTTATGCCGAGCACATTATCCCTGCAGCTGATATTTCCGAGCAGATCTCTCCTGCAGGTACGGAAGCTTCCGGCACCGGCAATATGAAGCTGATGCTCAACGGTGCGGTGACCCTGGGCACCCTGGACGGTGCCAATGTGGAGATCGTCCGGGAGGCCGGCATGGAGAATAACTATATCTTCGGTGCAACGGTGGATGTGATCAACAGCAGCAGAGCGTCCTATAACCCCCGCTGGATCTATGACCACAATGAGAATCTGCGTCGTGCAGTGAATACCCTGGTGGACGGAACTGTGCCGTCAGATGACGACCAGCGTGAGCTGTTCCATGCACTGCTGGACGGCACGGCATGGCACCAGGCAGACCACTACTTCCTGTTCATGGACTATGAGTCCTACCTGGAAGCAAAGCTGCGCGCAAACCGCGACTATGCAGACCGGCTGGCCTTTGGCAGAAAGTGCATGATCAATGTGGCAAGCGGAGCAAAGTTCTCCTCTGACCGCACGATCCGCCAGTATGCAGAAGAGATCTGGCACATTCAGCCCACACAGTTCTGAGAAACGGATGTCGATCCTATAAAGCATAAAAAACGGCAGGCACGAAAGGCGGATTCCCATAGGGATTTATACGCTCCAAACCGGCTATTTTCCCACAATACTGCGCAAAAATACCATGGTAGGCGTCAGCCTTACCATGGTATTTTTTCTTGTCTTGCAGAAAAATCCCTCGCTTTGGAGTGCTTCACAGTTTTGAAGAGAAGATTTTTTCTCACAGGAATATTCAGAGGACGCAGGAATACTGTATGTATTTCAAGGACGATGGATTTTCTGTGGGGAAAAGATTCCTTCAAAACTGTGTAAATCCCTACGGGAATCCGCCTAAAGTGCCTGCCGTTTTTGTGTTGTATTACAGTTCCTGCAGCAGCGCATCAGCAG
>JAZSER010000028.1:0-5737 GCA_045531815.1 Faecousia sp.
GTAAGCGCCGCAGGACTTGGTCAGCTTGAAACCGTTGTGGCGGACACGGCCGGTATGATCCAGATGGGGGCCGGCGCACAGATCGGTAAATTCGCCCTGCGTATAGAAGGAGATGACCGCATCCTCGGGCAGATCCTCGATCAGTTCCCGCTTGTAAGGCTCGTTCTGAGCCTGTGCCCATGCGATAGCCTCGGCCCGGGGCAGCTCACTGCGTTCCAGACGGATGCGCTCCTTGCAGATCTTCTTCATCTCCGCTTCGATCTTCTCCAGATGCTCGGGAGTAAAGGAGAAGGGAGCGTCGAAGTCGTAGTACCAGCCCTCGTCGACGGCAGGACCGATGGCCAGCTGCACCTCGGGCCAAAGACGCTTGACTGCTTGCGCCATGATGTGGCTGCAGGTGTGCCAGTAGGTCTTACGGTACTCGGGGTTTTCAAAGGTGTACAGATTTTCTTCGGACATGGATTTTCCTCCTTTAAGATTACAGAGGCGGATAAAAAATAAAAAGTCCCACCCCTGACATAATCAGGGGTGGGATACATAATTATATAGTATTCCACGGTTCCACCCTGGTTGCGGACGAGCCGCCACTCTGGGGCAAAGGCAATCCGTAAAAGGCGCTGCCACTGCCAAACGCTTTAACGGGCGCACCCGGACGGGTATTTCCAACCGTCGGCTCAGAAGTGGTATCGCACCGGGCAGGGGTACAGAGCCTTTTCACCAGCTGGCTCCTCTCTGAGTATCTTACCGGGAACGCATGTCTTCATCACAGCTTTTTACATGCAGAATATAGCACAGAATTGAGGCTGTGTCAATCCCTGCCGCGCCGGACGGCAAGGGCATTTTTGGGCATGAAGGGGGAGGAAAAGGTTTACCGTAATCCGTGTAAGCAAAGATTCGGGGGGATGTTACATAATTCGTGAAGTTATGTCAACAAATGTAACCAAATACACTAGGTATTGTGTCGGAATTACAAAAACCGGGGTATATTTTGATTTTAGGTTGACATAAAAAGCAAACAAACTTTGTGCAAAAAGTTGGCATTTTTGGTAGTTTTGAAGCAAAGGCTTGACTTTTTTGAATTATTTGTTATAATGAAGCAAAACCCGAACTGGGTTTTAAATTTGTAACTATTTGATACCGCTTGTTTTTTGCGGCATGAAAAGCTGATATTTTCGGAAGGAGGTTCGATCCATGCAAGCACTTTCAACGTTTGTATCCAAGAGAAAAAATATTTTTCTTTACGGTGCTGCATTGCTGGTTCCCGCAGCGTTACTGCTGGTCTTGCTTGCCCCCACGGTTTTTGCACAGACGACATATGTGATCACGGACGGCGATCAGGTTAAGGTCTATACAACTTACGCAACAGATCCTGCGCATGTTTTGGATCAAGCTGGCTTTGAACTTGGGGAGGACGACATTTATACCACCCAATCCGTCGATGGCGTTTCTGAGATCACAGTCCAGAGAAACCAACTGATTCGTATCAATCACTACGGTCAGCTGCAGGAGTACAGCAGCTATGGCGAGACGGTCGAGGCGCTTTTGAATCGGTTAGGCATTGACACTACCGGTGAAAATGTGGTTTCCGTACCCTTGGATACCGTGACCTATGACGGAATGGAGATCTCTGTGGACCGGGTCGTTCAGATGGAGCAGACCTACACAGTGGATATTCCCTTTGAGACTACATATTGTGAAGATCCCAGCCTGCCTGCCGGAACGGAGGAGATCGTTGTTCCCGGTGTTCCCGGTCAGATGCAGAGAACTGCAGATGTCGTCTATGTCAACTCCCAGGAGACCAGCCACACGGTCACCAAGGAGACCGTGATCGCCCAGCCGGAGAACCAGATCGTCTCTGTGGGTACCGGCAGTGGAGAGGCGGTCAATCCCAGCGCACCTGCAATTGGTGACGGTGTGATCGTGACAGCTGACGGCGAGGTCCTGACCTACAGCAAGACCTCTCAATTCCTGGCAACTGCATACACCCACACAGATGACGGCTGTGATATGATCACCGCTACCGGCACCACCGTGCGTGTTGGTACAGTGGCGGTAGACCCCAAGGTCGTGCCTTACGGAACCCGGATGTTCATTGTCACCAATGACGGCAGCTACATCTACGGTATCGGAACAGCAGAGGACTGCGGCGGTTCTATCAAAAATCACCGCCTGGACCTGTATTTCCCCACCGAGCCTGAGTGCTGGAACTTCGGTGCCCGCACCTGTACGGTCTATTTCCTGGACTGATTCTTAAATATTGAAAAATCACCTCCTTCCTGTTATAATAGCAAAAACAGGAAGGAGGCGTGTTTTGTGATCGATGTTTGTAATATTCATGTTATGAAACCGCTGTTGGCAGAAAACGGATTTCATTTTTCCAAGGCAAAGGGACAGAACTTTCTGATTGCCGGATGGGTGCCGGAGCGGATCGCAGAGGACGCAGGTGTGGACAGCTCTGCAGGTGTCTTGGAGATCGGACCCGGCATCGGCCCTTTGACCCAGCAGCTGGCCCTGCGGGCAGGAAAGGTTTGCGCAGTGGAATTGGATGAGCGCCTTGCGCCTATCTTGCAGCAGACAGTAGGTCAGTTTGATAATTTGCAGATCCTTTGGGGGGATGTGCTGAAGATGGATATTCCCCGGCTGGTCCAGGAGCAATTCTCCAGTCTTCGCCCCATGGCCTGTGCCAATCTGCCGTATTATATCACATCGCCGATCCTGACGGCCTTGCTGGAGGCGGAGTGTTTCGCCTCTGTAACGGTGATGGTCCAGAAGGAAGTGGCGCAGCGCATCGCAGCAAAACCGGGCACTGCTGACTATAGCGCCTTTACGGTTTTCTGCCAGTATTATGCCGAACCGGAGCTTTTGTTCGATGTTCCTGCGGGGTGCTTCCTGCCGCAGCCGAAGGTCACCTCTGCGGTGATCACACTGCGCACCAGGGAACAGCTGCCCTGGGATATTTTGGATAAGGAGATCTTTTTCCGCACCGTCCGGGCAAGCTTTGCCATGCGGCGCAAGAAGCTGGCCAACGGCTTGGCATCCGGCTTCCCGGAGCTGGGAAAGGAAGGCGCAGCGGAGGTCATTGCCGCCTGCGGCCTGGATGCCAATGTCCGGGGTGAAACACTGGACATTCCCGGCTTTGCCGCCATTGCCAATGCGATTTACAGGAGGAAGCACAGTGATTGAATTTCTGTTTCTGGATCTGGATGATACGATCCTGGACTTTCACAAGGCCGAGCGGATCGCAATTTCCAAGACGATTCGGGACTTTGGAGTAGAGCCTACGGGAGCGGTCCTGGACAGATATCATCAAATCAATAAGTATCACTGGGAGCAGCTGGAAAAGGGAAAGCTGACCCGGGAGCAGGTTCTGGTGGGCCGGTTCGCTGCGTTGTTTGCAGAGCTGGGTGTCCGGGTGGATGCGCAGCTGTGCGCCCGTAACTATGAAAAGAACTTGTCTGTGGGGCATTGGTTTTTGCCGGGAGCGGAGGAGGCGGTGGCCGCCCTTTCTAAAAAGTACCGGCTGTTTCTTGCCAGCAACGGCACTGCCTCCGTGCAGGCAGGCCGCATGACCAGTGCCAACCTTTACCGCTTTTTTGAGAAGGTGTTTGTTTCCCAGGAGATCGGTGCAAACAAGCCCTCCAAAGCGTATTTTCAGCGATGCTTCGCGCAGATCCCGGGATTCGACCCGGAACGGGCGATCATGGTGGGCGACAGCCTGACCTCAGACATTCAGGGAGGCATCAATGCCGGGATCAAGACCTGCTGGGTCAATCCGGAACACCTTCCCGCAACCGATATTCAGGCGGATCATGAGATCGAGAGCATCACACAGTTGGACGAGCTTTTGAAAACCCTGTGATCACAGCACGACCCTGACCGGGTTTTCGATGATCATGGAGGATTCCGTAACGCGGCAATCCATGGCCAGCACCTGTACCCCGGCAGCTGCGGCGGCGCGAAGAGCTTGCCCGAAGACAGGATCGGTGGCATCGTTGGGGTGTAAACAGGTTACATCCGACATCTGAATGACAAACAGTGCGTAAGCGCCGAACCCTTCTTTTACCGCGTCTGCCAGACCCTGCAGGTGGCGGGCACCCCGCTGCGTGGGTGCATCGGGAAAGGCGCAGACACCGTCAGACTCCAGCGTAACACCCTTGACTTCCAAAAAGCACAGCTTTCCGTCTTTGCGGAAGGAAAAGTCAAACCGGGAGTCCTTGTGAACGGTCTCCGGGCGCAGGTCTTCGATCTTGCCTAAGCCGCCCTTTAAGAGCCATTCCTTTGCGGCGGCATTGGGCGCCTGGGAATCCATGTTGATCAGGCGGCTGCCTTTTTGTACCGTGATGAGATCGTATTTTGTTTTCCGGTTGGGATTGCCGGAGCGCTGACACCAAACGGTTGCCCCCTTCGGGAGCAGCTCCCGGCAGCGGCCGGTATTTTTTACATGACAGACCGTATCCACCCCATCAATGAGGATGTGCGCGATGAACCGATTGGGGCGGGACAGAAACCTGCCCATGACCATATTCTGATATTCCATGGGAATTCCACCTTTCTTACTGAGCATCATAACAGAAAACGGAGAAATTTCCAAGAGGGAAAAGGAGCTTGCGATATGCTTGCAAATTACCACACCCACACCACCCGCTGCCTGCATGCGCAGGATACAGATGAAGCGTATGTACTAAGCGCCATCAATGCAGGATTGAAGACCCTGGGCTTTTCTGATCATGCACCCCAATGGTTTCCCGGGGATCATTATTCCAAAATGCGGATGCGTCCCGGGGAACTGGAGGGCTACTGCCGGTCGGTAAGGAAGCTGGCGGAGCAGTACGCGGATAGAATTGAGATCCGTTTGGGTGTAGAAGCAGAATACTATCCCGCCTGTTTTTCGCTTTTGGTAAAGGAGCTGCAGGATCATGGTGTGGAGTATATGATCCTGGGGCAGCATTGGCCGGGAAACGAAATAGGTGAGACCTATTGCGGCAGAGCTACTGCGGAGGAAAAAATGCTCAAGAGATATTGCGATCAGGTTATCGAAGCCATGCAGACCGGTTATTTTTCCTATCTTGCCCATCCGGATCTGCTGTATTTTACAGGGGAGAAATCGGTGTATGAGCCCCATATCAGACGCCTTTGCTGTGCAGCCAACGCAAACGGACTCCCGCTGGAGATCAATCTTCTGGGCATCCGGGACGGGCGGCACTATCCTGCAGAAAACTTTTGGCGTATTGCCGGGGAAGAAAACTGTAAAGTCATCCTTGGCAGCGATGCCCACAGAGCTTGTGATGTATATGATGCCGCCTCGGAACGGGTGGCGCTGGAACTGGTAAGAAAATACGGGCTGGACCTGCAGGAGACCATTTTTCTCAGGGATATCCGTAAGCTTTCGTGAAGATATCCGTAAGCTTTCGTGAAATAGGGTATTGACTTTCCGATAAAATATGGTATAATTCTAGCTGTTCCAAATGGAGGCTTAGCTCAGCTGGTTAGAGCGCATGCTTCACACGCATGAGGTCACAGGTTCGAGTCCCGTAGTCTCCACCAAAGACAAACCCCTATCCGAAAGGATGGGGGTTTGTTTTTGGTATCGGCATTCAGACAAGGGACTCGAACCCATTTAAATGCAACGCGGGTGAGCGTTGCCGGCGAGGGCTGGACCGAGCCGAACATTGATTAAATCGAGTCCCGTAGTCTCCACCAAAAGTCCAGAATCCGCTTCTGCGGGTTTTGGACTCTT
>JAZSER010000067.1:0-9578 GCA_045531815.1 Faecousia sp.
CTCTGTGCCCTCCCGAATGCCGCACCGATTATACCAACCGGGTGCGTTTATGCCACCGGGTAACGGGAGGGGATGGAACCCCTCCCCTACGGCTGCTGTTCGATGGTGCGCCTATGTAGGGGAGGGCCTCTGCGCCCTCCCGAATGCCGCACCGATTATACCAACCGGGTGCGTTTATGCCACCGGGTAACGGGAGGGGATGGAACCCCTCCCCTACAGCGGGGGTACTGTGGCACGGCTATGTAGGGGAGGGTCTCTGTGCCCTCCCGCTGATGCACCGATTATACGCACCCGGTACGGATCGACACTGCGGTACCTGCCGGCGGCGGGAGCAAGCCCCCGCCCTACGCCCGCAAAGCGCACCCATTGTCATCCCGAGCGTAATCGAGGGATCTCAAGGGATATCCGCAGTCTTTGTCATTGGGAGATCCCTACGCGCGTATACGGAAATTTTCGGTACTTTTCCGGGGTGCGTTCTTTAATGTTGACAATTCAACAACCTGTGGGTATAATATTCTTGCAGGAGGGGGATACCATGATTGAACGATTTGAGCGGTTTTCCTACGCAATTTTTGAAATTAACCGCTGCTGGCACAAGCTGGCCGCGGAGGAAATGGAACGCTACGGGCTGCGAGGCCCCCATGCGGTATACCTTTTGGCATTGGATCGCAGCGAATCAGGCGTCACCGCTACCCAGCTGTGTGACCTGTGCGGACGGGATAAGGCGGATGTCTCCCGGGCGCTGCGGATCCTTGAGGAAAAAGCACTGATCACCAGAGTCGGCAGCAGCTACCGGGCCAAGCTGACCCTCACCGATACCGGCAGGCAGGCTGCCTGTCAGGTGGCACAGCGGGCTGCCGTTGCCGTTGAGCAGGCAGGCCGGGGCTTTACCGAGGATCAACGGAAGATTTTCTATCAGGTCCTGGACACCATCACCGCAAATCTGCGGGAACTGAGCCGTGACGGACTGCCACAAGGAGAAGAATATGGCTGTTAAAATTATCATTGATTCCACTGCCGACATTCCCCAGGACCTGCGCAGCCGATTTGTCACCGTTCCTTTAACGGTGTGCTTCGGTCAGCAGGAGTATGTTGACGGTGTTACCATCACCTATCAGACATTTTATGAAAAGCTCATGGAAAGCGATGTGCTTCCCACCACCAGCCAGGCCACCCCGGATGCCTTTTCCCAGGTGTTCCGGCAGGTGACCCAGGCAGGAGACACTGCTGTGGTGCTGACCATTGCCTCCACCCTGTCCGGTACCTGGCAAAGCGCCATGATCGCAGCCCAGGACTATCCCGGCATCCATGTGGTGGATACAGAAAGCGCTGCCATCGGTTCCGGCATTTTGGCCCAGCGGGCCCTTTCCCTTGCCGATTCCGGCATGGATGCCCAAAGCATCGCCCGGCAGCTGGAGCAGGAGCGGTCCCATGTCCGGGTCATCGCGCTGCTGGACACCCTGGAGTATCTGAAGCGGGGCGGACGGATCTCCAAAACCGTGGCCTTTGCCGGAGAGCTTCTGAATCTGAAACCCGTTCTGTCCGTGGAAAACGGGCAGATCTCCATGCTGGGCAAGGCCCGGGGCTCCAAACAAGGCAACAACCTGCTCTTCACCGAGATCCAAAAGACCGGCGGTGTCGACTTTACCCGCCCCGTGCTTTTGGGCTACACCGGTCTGAGCGACGCACTGCTGCAAAAATACGTGCAGGACAGCCGGCAGCTGTGGGAAGAAGGCGGAGACGCCCCGGCCTTCACCCCCATCGGCAGCGTCATCGGCACCCACGCCGGACCGGGGGCAATTGCTGCCGCATTCTTTACAAAAGGGTGATCTTATGCATCAACCGAGACCCAAGCAGCTGCGCTGGCTTCGGCTGGACAACGCTGCCAAAATATACCCAGCCTCCAGAAGTAAGCACTGGAGCAATATTTACCGTCTGTCCGCCACCCTTTCCCAGCCGGTGGATACCCAGGTTCTGACCAAGGCCCTGGAGGCGACCGTGCCCCGGTTTCCTTCCATTGCCGCCCGGCTGCGCCGGGGTCTGTTCTGGTACTATCTGCAGCAGCTGGAATTTCCCCCGGACATCCGGGAAGAACACACCCATCCCCTGACCCATATGTCCCGCTCAGAGGTGCGCAAATGCGCTTTCCGGGTGCTGGTATATCAGGACCGGATCGCTTTGGAGTTCTTCCACGCACTGACCGACGGCAACGGTGCGCTGATCTTTTTAAAAAGCCTGCTGGCAGAATACCTGCAACAGAAATACGCTGTGCAGATCCCGGCACAGGCCGGTGTTCTGGACCGGCAGGAAGCCCCCCTTCCGGAGGAGCTGGAGGACAGCTTTCTCAAATACGGAGGTGCGCTCCATGCCAGCCGAAAAAGCTCCGATGCCTGGCAGCTCAGCGGTACACCGGAGCCGGACTTCTTTCTGCATCTGACCTGCCTGCGTATGCCGGTGGAGGCTGTTGCGGCCAAGGCCCGGGAATATCATGTCAGCGTCACCGCCTTTTTGTGCGCAGCACTGATGATGGCTCTGCAGCACATGCAGCAGGCGCGTGTCCCCATCCCCCGTCTGCGAAAAAGCATCAAGGTCCTGATCCCTGTGGATCTGCGCCGCCTGTTTCCCAGCAAGACCCTGCGAAATTTCCTCATGTATACCGTCCCGGAGATCATGCCCCGGCTGGGCTGGTATGAGTTTCCGGAGATCTGCCGCCTGGTGCACCACCGGATGGGTCTGGACATCACCCCCAAGCACATGAGCACCATGATTGCTGCCAACATCAGCAGCGAACGGATCCTGGCGGTGCGGCTGATCCCCCTGTTTCTGAAAAACCTGGTGATGAAGGCCATTTTCAACTCTGTGGGGGAGCGAAAATCCTGCCTGAGTCTTTCCAACCTGGGCATGGTGGAGCTGCCTGCGCAAATGCAGCCCTATGTAAAGCGGTTTGATTTCATTTTGGGCATTCAGGCCACTGCCCCCAACAACTGCGGTGTGATCTCCTATGACGGGCAGTTGTACTTCAACATGATCCGCAACATTCAGGAGCCGGCACTGGAGATGCAGCTGTTCCGGGTCCTGCAGGAGCTGGGAATCCCGGTGCAGGTCCAGAGCAACCGTCCCGAACCTGCCGTAAAAGGAGAAAGGAGCTAATTATGTACTGTGCAAAATGCGGTGTAGCGCTGGCAGACACAGAAGCGGTATGCCCCCTGTGCCTGACCCCTGCCCACCCGGACCTGCTGCGCAAGGACGCAGCGCCCCTGTATCCCCGGCAAAGCACCCCTAGCAGCCAGGTCAGCTCCTGGGGTCTGCAGATCGTGCTGACCACCCTGTTTCTCCTGCCCATGCTCATCTGCCTGCAGTGCGACCTTCTGATCTATGGCGGTGTCACCTGGTCCGGCTATGTGATCGGTGCGCTTTTGACTTGCTACATTCTGGCAGTGCTGCCCATATGGTTCCGGCATCCCAACCCGGTGATCTTTGTTCCCTGCAGCTTTGGTGCAGTTGGCTGCTACCTTTTATATATCAGCATTGCCACCGGCGGCGGCTGGTTCCTCAGCTTCGCCTTCCCGGTGACCGGTGCGGTATGTCTCATCGTCACCGCCACCGTCACCCTGCTGCGCTACATCCGCAAGGGTCGGCTTTATATCTTTGGCGGTGCGTTCCTGGCCTTGGGCGCATTTATGCCGGTGATGGGACTTCTGTTAAACCTGACCTTTTTTGACAGCCTCCGGCTGGCTTCCTGGTCCTTTTATCCCTTTACTGCCCTGCTTCTTTTGGGAGGTATGCTGATCTTCCTTGCCATCTGCCGTCCCGCCAGAGAGACCATGGAGCGAAAGTTCTTTATTTAACTGTTTCTGCGCCCCGCTGCAAAAAGCAGCGGGGTGTGTTTTATTCGGTTTATACAAAGGATTTGTTCATAAATTATAGCTTTCTACAAAATTTTATTCCATTTCTTGCCTTCCTTTCCTAAATGCCGTATACTACAATAGATATGTTATACGAAAAGAGGGAGCATTTATGAAAAGGCGCATTCTTGCAGCGATTCTCTTCCTGATCATGGCCGTCAGCCTTGCCGCCATGACCGTTTCCGCTGCAGCACCTGCCTACTACATGGTGGGTTACAGCAAGGTGGATATCAATCCGTATTTTGACGAAAACGACCATTCCAAGGGATTGATGCCCGTTCCCATGGCAGGTAACGGTTATTCCGATCGGCGGTTTGCTGAGCCCACCAAGATCGATGATACCGGCGACGGAAAGATCGATGACCGGGACGGCATCTTTGCCACCTGCATTGCCATCACCGACCCTTCCGGCCAGACTATGCTGATCATCAGCGCAGACTTCTGCGGCTCTAACCCCACCCTGGTCACCGACCTTCGGTATGCCATCAAGAGCAAATATCCGCAGATCGACCCCTCCCGGGTAATGTTCACCGCTTCCCACACCCACAGTAGTATCGACCTGAACGTTTCCGGTCTTTCTACAGAAAATGCCGCCTACCTGGCGCTTTACAACCAGCGGCTGCGGGAGAATCTCCTGCGGGCAGTGGACGAGGCACTGGAGGACCGGTCTTCGGCCACCATGTACAAAGGTCAGATCGAAGCCAATGACTCCAAAGCCGCCAAGGGCAACATCGGTGACACTATCAACAAGTACCGCGCAGCCAACGACCAGGTGACCGTGCTGCCTGCAGAGGATTATCCCACCCGGGTATATAACTCTGTGCGCCACTATGCCATCAGCATTTATCCTGCCAAGCGCAAGGTCTATAAGAAGTACAGCAACGGCAAATACGCCTTCTATACCTATCCCAAGGACAGCAACAAAAACTACATCCCGGACCTGACAGCAGAGCCCGTCACCTATATCCGCGGTGCAAACTTTAATCCGGATGCCTCAGTGGGCGGCACCTCTACTGTGGTTTACTATGCAGATGCCAACGGCAACAAGATCGCCGACACCGCTGCAGAAGCGGCACAGTGGGAAGCTGCCACCGGCAAAACTGCCTACTGGCTGGCAGATGTGAATGTGGTTGCCTCCAAAACCAATGTATCCGAAGGAGACGACACCCTGCTGGCATGGGAGTTCCGCTTCAAGGACACCTCCCGAAAGCCCATCGTGCTGATCAACTGGCGCGCCCATACTACATTGAACCGGTACGTTTCCGACGATGCCGAGGAGCTGAAGGCACAGGGCAAGTACCAGGACCTGGGCTTCTACACCTCTTACTATCAGATCAGCGGTGACTGGGTCAATGCCATGCGCTTTGTTTTGGAGGAGGAGGGCTACCGACCTGCCTTTGTCCAGGGCGCAGCAGGCAACATGGTAGCCGGCGGTTCTGCCAGCGGACCCAACGGCAGCTGGGTCGGCTACGAAACCGAGACAGACCGCACCCATTACCGTAACAAAGGCAATATCTACGGCACGGAAATGGCCGAGGTAGCCCTGGAATGCCTGAAAGAGCATATGGTCCAGATCAACAAAGAAGGCGGCGACATCCGCAGCATGCAGATCCTGTACCAGACCCAAAAGCAGAAGATCGAGCCGGGCATGTTTATGGCTGCCAAGCTCTACAGCGCTGTCTATACCCCTGCTGCACCTCTGGGAACACGACCCTACGACGTGGTGTATTGGCTGGATGCAAACGGAGACCCCCTCATCGACACAGCCACCGGCAAGTCCATGGTGGATGACACCACCGGTCAGGCCTTGATCCAGACCGATTCCAAGGGGGATCCCATCACCGACAGTAATGGAAACGCCCTGTACTACACCGACAAGGACGGAAACCCTGTAGTGGGTGCAGAACGGATCGCCCAGGTACAGAAGATCGCCTCCATCCACCACGCGAACTCCGTGATCAGCAAATACAGATCCACCGTCATGACCGCCGGTCAGCTGGAGCTGAATGTCTTTACCATCGGCAAAGAGTTTGCCATGGTCACCGCTCCCAATGAGCTGTTTGACCGCTACTCCCGGGAGGCGACCATGGAGACCATCAACCAGTTTAACGACTGGGAAAAGCTTTGGGATGCAGACACCTACGGTGAGCCCTTTATGATGGGCTATGCCAACGATTCCCGGGGCTACATCTCCTATCAGATCGCCTGGGATTACTCTAAAGGTGTCCTCAGCCCCTCCGGCCAGGACATCTATGCCCACGGCAGCTACGAGACCCAAACCGGCTGGTTTAGAAAAGGCACCGGTGAAGAGCTGATCGATGTCTACAAGTGGATGCTGGATTCCATCGGGGAAGCAGCACCCGAAGGTGACCTGGTCCAGTACTGCCAGCACTGCCGGAAGGAGGTTGCCTGGCTGCCTCTGAGCCAAAGCCTTACCAACACAGTGGCCCTGACCCAGGGACACTACTATGTGGACCAAAGCACCCTTCCCATTACAAGTATCACCCTCCGGAAAATTCAGGATGTGTGCCTGGACCTGCGGGGCAACCGGCTGACCACCGAGTACGGACGGGTACTGAACACAGGCTCCCGATCTACTCTGAGCATTCAGGATTCCGTAGGTGGCGGTGTAATGGCAGGTGTCGGCTATGACGGCCAGCAAAGCGGCGGTACGCTCTTCGTGGACAGCAACAGCACCTTGAATCTGTACAGCGGCACACTGACCAATGCCATTTCCGAAGGCAACACCATTTACAACGGCGGTGTTGTATATGTTGCCGGCACATTCAATATGTACGGCGGCGAGATCACAGGCGGTGTATCTGACTGGGCAGGCGGCAATGTATATGTCAATAACGGTGCTGCCATGAATGTCTACGGCGGCAGAATCACCGGCGGCACAGCCAAGATCGCCCACACCAATTGTGTGGTGTCCAGAGGCGCGCTGACCGTCAGCGGCGATGCCGTCATCGATCAGGCCCGCCTGTGGCCCAACGGCGGCCAGCCTCCCATGGCAGATATCCTCACCGTGGACGGTCCGTTCACCGGTAATATCCTTCTGTTCATCGAAGGCGCCAAGGACGGCATGGACATTGGCAATGTGACAGAAGGGAGCAGCTACGGACCGGAAAACCTGTACTTTGCAGGAAGCTCCTTCGTCCCCTATATCCAGGATGGCAATATCGTTCTGGGACGGCCCAAGGCCGCTGCCATCTATGGTGAAGACGGCTTCGAAGGCTATACCGACACCGTGCAGGATGCCATCAATGCCTGCCAGGGCACAGACAAGGTCATTGCCCTGCAGCGGAAAAACGGAGAAACCAACACGGTTTCCCAGGATGTTTCTCTGGACCTGAACGGTTTTAAAAACACCAACCCCCTCACCGTCAACGACGGTGCGACCCTTTATCTGAAAGACAGCGCCACCGACGATTTTGCCGGTAGCTACGGTTCTTTGGCAGCGGTCACCGGCAGTGTAAAAGCCATGCCCGGTTACCTCCTGCACACAGAGGATGCCGCTGTCTCCGCCCATGCCTATGGTTTGAGCGTCTCCGCAGCGGTGCTGCGTCCCAGCGTGGCAGGCATGTACTTCATTGGAAACTTCAAGGGCGACGAGCAGGTCAAGGCCGCTGTGGTCTCTTACGGCATTGCCCTGGATGTAAACGAGCCTCCCTCAGCAGCGACCTTGAACAAAACCTCCAAGCACACCAGCTATCGGGACAAGTTTGCCGAAACCGACGGTGTCACCAGTGTGCTGCTGACGGACATTCTGAAGCAGCAGAATGCCGCCTGGGAGAACGGACGCAACGCGCAGATCACCGTATACTGCAGACCCTTTATCCGGTTTGCTGACGGTCTTTTCACCTTTGGACAGACCCAGGCCATCAGCTTCCGGGAGCTTTTGGAGCAGGCAGATGCTCTGTGGGCAGACGGGGAAGTCCCCACTGACCTGCAGCAGCTGTATGCAACCTACCACCAGATAATGGACCAGTGGAATATTCCCAATTTAAAAAAGACGGCGCAGACCCCTGCGCCGTCTCCTTATCGGGTATACACACCCATGACCATGGAAAAGATCAACAGCCTGCCTATTGCCACAGAGGATATGACCCCGGACCAGCTGCGGCAGCTCTGCGTGGACTTTTTCCGGATGCAAAACACCTTCCAGTGGGTGTCCGAAAGTGACATTGGCTATGATATCCGAAACAACAATGTGCTTCTGCATGCAGGCCAGGTCTATGCCGGCAGCCCCTATGTTGCCCGGGCAAAAAGCGGCAATCTGTACATGACCATGGAGTTTTACGACGAAAATACCGGTGTGATCCGCAATCCCGGCATGTCTGACCAGGAATTTATGGGCCTCATCGGCAATCACTGCACCTATGGCTCCTTCTGGGGCTGGGCAAGGGTCATAAACTCCATGACTACCCAGTGGAACATCGAGATGGGCCTGGAGGACTACGGGTTCATCCCCCTGGGAGAGTTCTCCACCGCCGGTATCAAAGAGTGGTCGGACGGGGAGATCGATACCCGTAAGCTCCGGGATGCCTACGACAAGCAGGTCATTTTGGAGGGCTATGCCAATGTGAAGCAGGCCGACTGCCTGTATGTATGGTTCGGTGGCGGCGGCAACAGCCACATCCGCATGGCCTCCCGGGATGCCGTGGTGGTGCGCAACCCCGACGGCACCATCGATGCCGCCAACAGCTACATCGTATACCTGGATCAGACCTCCGGCTGGTCCACCCTGGATATAGGCGGCAAAACCATCCCGGTCCAGGGCGGTGTAGACAAGCAGATCACTTTTGCCAAGCTCTACAGCGCCGGTTACCTGCCCTTTACCTTTGCAGAATTCCATGGGCTTGACCCGGTGGAGGAAGGTCAGGTCACCTCCTCCCTGGAGGGCCTTTCCGCCGTTACCCCCCGGCAGCTTAGCGAAGCAACCCTGAAAGCAAATTATGCCATTTCCCATGTGACCGTCAGCGTCACCGACGAAGCCGGAAAGGAGCTCTACCGGCAAAACGCCTTCTCCCCCCGGATCAACACCCTGGAAATGTCCATTTCCGATGCCGTGGATGTCCAGGCGCTGGAGGCACTTGCATCCCGGCACTGCACCGTCACCTGCCGCATCGGAAACGGTGGGATCTTCACCCTGTTTGACGGCACACTTTCCGCAAATTAAAAACCTGCCGCGGATGCAGCAAAGGCTGTTTCCGCGGCAGGATTTTTCATTGGGTATGCTAATCGGCGCAGCGGCGGGAGGGCGCAGAGGCCCTCCCCTACATAGCCGCGCCATCGAACAGCCACTGTAGGGGAGGGGTTCCATCCCCTCCCGTTATCCGGTGGCATAAACGCACCCGGTTGGTATGATCGGTGCAGTTTGCGGGAGGGCGCAGAGGCCCTCCCCTACATAGCCGCGCCACCGAATACCCACTGTAGGGGAGGGGTTCCATCCCCTCCCGTTACCCGGTGGCATAAACGCACCCGGTTGGTATGATCGGTGCAGCAGCGGGAGGGCACAGAGGCCCTCCTCTACATAGATGCGCCATCGAGCGACTTACCTGTCAATTGTCAACTGCACCAGTGCAATATCTTGTAATTTTCTGCATATTTACGGACAACATCTTGTGTTTCGACAAAATATGCACACTTTTTGTGATATTCTGCTTACAG
>JAZSER010000022.1:0-13830 GCA_045531815.1 Faecousia sp.
GACCAGGAGGTTTTCATCACCTGGGATGCCAACGGTCTGCCCTTCTCCATGACCACCGGCAACAGCACCTACTACTATGTCACCAATCTGCAGGGGGATGTCACCGCCCTCATGAACGATGCCGGTGTCATCGTTGCCAGCTATACCTACACCCCTGGGGTGCAGAAGATTGGGCTGCGCCCACCTCCGGCACCATCGCCCACCTAAACCCCCTGCGTTACAGGGGATACGTCTTCGACGAGGAGACGGGGCTCTATTATGTATCCAGCCGTTATTACGATCCTGAGATCGGTCGGTGGATTAATGCAGATGGTGAACTTTCAGATGTTGGCGGAGATATTCTTGGGTATAATCTCTTTGCGTATTGCTTCAATAACCCCGTCAATATGGATGATCCCACCGGCAATTGGCCTAGCTGGGCCACAATGGCTGCGATGGCGTTGACGATTGTTGTCGATGTTATTTTAGTTCAAATAGGATATGCATGTGCCAAAAATGCAATATCAAGCACCAAAAAAGCTGATTACCAAGCTGTTGATAAATTCCTTGAGGGCAGGAAGGTTGTTGAAAACAATGTTCGTTTGCCGGTGGATACGGACGGATTGCTGTATAATGCTGAAAACAGAAATTATGCAAGCAACATCATCAAAAATGATTTGGGACCCGATACCCAGAGAACAGTCTCTGATATCTCATCCGAGATATTTGCACACCAGTTTTTTGCGGATGTGACTACTCCATTATCCATCATAAGCGGAAAAGTTCCAGCAAAGTGGGATCTATATGGTAGATTTGTTCGCGCCGATATCAATGAAGATGAGACAAATATTAAGCTTTTTGATATAACAGAGAGGATTTTCGAATGGGAATAAGAAGAATAAAGTTCTTTAGTCTGTTGATCGTTATAGCGCTGTTGTCTGGGTGTCAAAATACATTCCACACCGCCCATATCGATCTGTCCGGAGTAAAGCTGACCGATGTTGTTGCACATAGCACGGCAGCTTACTACCTCAGTCACGATGGTATTCTTTACAGTCCGGGAGCCGATTCTGATGCAGGATCCTTTGTTTCGTATACTGACTCCGAGAAAGGCATTGTTGCACAAGATGTAGCATACTTTACCGAGATTCTTGGGGGCGGTGCCTATATTGATCACCACAATAATCTACATATTTGGAGCAAAACCACATTACCGCTTTTGGAGTATTCCAGCGCACCGAATCACCAACAAATTTTAGAGGATGTGCGTTGGGTCGCTTCCTCGTCATATGGCATTATATACATCACCTCAAGCAGTGACCTCTACTTAATCGGAGAGTATCACAACGAAAAGTATGATATCCGCAGCCCAAAACTATTGGGGGGCAATGTTATTGCCGCTGATATTGATAATAATAGAATCATATGGGCAGACCATACCGGGACGCTGTATTCATACAGCGACATGGACGACTCTTTTGTTGCGCAATACAATACGCATTTTGCGGGAGCGGATATCACGCAAATCCATACCACCCCCAATTACATTGCACTTTTAAGTAACAATGAATTATGGTATTACGGTGACTACCAGCAGCTTATTTCCGGAGAACCGCAGCCAGAAAAGCAATTGGTTTTTTTGCAAGAGAATGTAAAATCAGTCTCCTGCGCTCTCAGAACCATTGGTGCGGTTGACCCAGAAGGCAATCTATGTATTTGGGGAAGGTGTATATCCAACGGTTCAACGCAAACCCAGCAACCCGAGGTTGCATATTATGAAAAGAAAGTGCTTGCGGAAAACGCAGACAGTATTTTTGTTTCTGATTCTACAATATGCTATATCGATGAGAATGGTCATTCGCAGATCTTTCATTCAGACGGATGGCAAGGGTTTTACGGTAATTCTACCAATGATTCCTGTGTGGGCATAAACGCACGCCCTTGCACTTGGGTAAAAGATTAGCGGGGACAAGTGTGACAAGGGAACAGGGGGACGGTTCGAAACCACTGAAAAAGTCATAAACAAGACAGGGGACGGTTCGAAATCACTGAAAAAGTAGGTTTTTAAGTGATTTCGGACGGTTCTCTTGTCCCCTCCGGAGAAGGCCAATAACCCCTAACTAACCAACCCGGCGGGAGTCGCATTTTGCGATTCCCGCCATTTTCCATTTTTCGTAGATGGGTTCCTATCGTACATGATCTAAATGCTATTGAGAAATACCCATACTCCGACGGATAATAAAAAGCACAGGACTTTTCGAAGGTCGCCCTTTGAAAAGTCCTGCTTGCGTATTATTTGTGCTTTTTTCCTTTCGGAAGCGGTTTGGTTGATGCTTTGCGAGCCGGAGCCTTGGCCTGCGGTTTTCCGCGTACCGGCTTGGCAGCGGGTTTCTTGGGAGGAATTCGTGCAGCCGTTGATCCCTGGCGCGGGGGGACTGCCCGAATCAGACAATTAGGACCGGAACCAATCAGATCTTCCCGATGGGCCTTTAGAAGGGCTTCCTTGACCAAATAATAGTTTTTGGGATTCCGATATTGGATCAAAGCGCGCTGCATGGCCTTTTCATGGGGATCTGTGGGGACATATACCTTGTCCATCGTTCGCGGATCAAGCCCGGTGTAGTACATAACTGTGGAGAGGGTAGATGGGGTGGGGTAGAAGTCCTGCACCTGCTCCGGATTATAACCCATTTCGCGGATGTATTCTGCAAGCTGGATGGCTTCTTTCAGAGTCGAACCGGGGTGGCTGGACATGAGATACGGCACAAGAAACTGGTTCATGCCGTATTGCTTGTTAAGGGCAAAATACTTTTCCACAAAACGGTTATACACTGCGTTTCTGGGCTTGCCCATGCGGTCCAGCACCGGATCAGCTACATGCTCCGGTGCAACCTTCAGCTGCCCGGAAATGTGGTGCTGTACGAGCTCTTTGAAAAAGGTGTCCTTCCGGTCAGCCAACAGATAATCAAAACGGATACCGCTACGAACAAACACTTTTTTTACTCCGGGAAGCTTTCGCAGTTTTCGAAGGAGGGCTATATAATCAGAGTGGTCAGCGCGCATGTTCTTACACGGTGTCGGATAAAGACACTGCCGATGGGGACAAGCACCCTTACTCAGCTGTTTTTCACAGGCTGGATGGCGGAAATTTGCGGTAGGACCGCCAACATCATGGATATAGCCCTTAAAGTCCTTGTCCTTGATCATTTCTTCCGCTTCGGAAAGAATGGATTCATGGCTTCTCACCTGAATGATCCGGCCCTGATGAAATGTCAGCGCGCAGAAGGAGCAGGCGCCAAAGCAGCCGCGGTTGCTGACCAGGCTAAATTTGACCTCTTCAATGGCAGGTACACCGCCGGCTTTTGCATAGCTGGGATGCCATGTGCGGCAATAGGGGAGGGCATATACAGCATCCATTTCTTCTGTGGTCAGGGGCTTTTGGGGAGGGTTTTGCACCACGAATCCCTGGCCGTAAGGCTCTGCCAAGCGTTTTGCAGTAAATGGATCGCAGTTGCTGTATTGGATCTGAAAGCTTTTTGCATACATGCGCTTATCAGATTTGAGTGTCTCGTACTCCGGAAGCAACAGCGTCGGAAGGCTGTCATCCAATCTGTCAGTTCGGTACACAGTACCGTCAATATAGGTGATATCCTTCACATCCAATCCGGAGTTCAGGGCATCTGCGATCTCAACAATGCTCTTTTCGCCCATTCCGTACATCAGAAGGTCTGCCTGGCTGTCCAACAAAATTGAGCGCTTCAGGCTCTCGGACCAGTAATCATAGTGGGCAAGGCGGCGCAAACTGGCTTCAATGCCGCCAATCAAAATGGGAACATCCTTATAGGTTTGCCGGATCAGATTGCAGTAAACCACTGTTGCATAATCCGGCCGTTTTCCCATAACACCACCTGGTGTAAAGGCATCTGTCTTTCGACGGTGCTTTGTGACAGAATAGTGATTGACCATGGAATCCATGTTTCCACCGGATACCAGAAAGCCCAAACGCGGCTTACCGAATACATCAATTGATTTGGGGTTCTTCCAATCGGGCTGAGAAATAATGCCGACGGTATAGCCGGCATTTTCAAGAACGCGGCTGATAATAGCGTGGCCAAAGGAAGGATGATCCACATAGGCATCCCCGATCACATATACGAAGTCGCACTGCTGCCAGCCCCGTGCGATCATATCCTGTTTGGAAATAGGAAGAAACTCCATAGTGCGCCTCCAGAATCGTTTTTATCAGTATAACATCTTTTGACAAAAAAAGAAACAGGAAAATTGTTCGTTGACAGCGGGGTGGAATGTAGTATAATGAACTATGAGGTGACGGAAATGGCAGTGCGTTTGAATGATGATCCGGAAATGGTAAAGACGATTCGTGAAGGGCTGAAGCGTACCGGAGGTTACTGCCCCTGCAGACTTGAGCGGACCGAGGAAAACAAGTGCATCTGCGTGGAATTCCGTGAACAGATGGCGGATCCTGCTTTTAAGGGGTACTGTCACTGCATGCTGTATTACAAGGATTGACCTTGAATAACTTTTTTCAAAAAAAGGCGAAAAAGAGGTTGACAAATCCGATCAGCTGTGTTAATATACTCTAGCGTTGAGCGAAAGCCAGCTACAATATGCGCGAGTGGTGGAATTGGTAGACTCGCTAGATTCAGGTTCTAGTGTTCACTGCGGACGTGCGGGTTCAAGTCCCGCCTCGCGCACCAAAGAGACAGTCGAAAGGCTGTCTCTTTTTTTGTCAGTCGATCCTGCCCAAGACAGGTAAAACCCCTGTGTTTCCAACAAAAACGGAGACACAGGGGTATTTTTTGTCCTTTTGGGGAACTCTCTCCCCTTTTGTAACTGTTTATGCCTGTTTTTGTCGACCTGGGCGGCGGCTGGGCGAAAGAAAGCAAAGGGGCTATGCTTCCAGTTCCGCTCTCACTTCCGTAATCCGTGCGGAAGGATCGCCCCATGTACTATTCACGGTGATTCGGATCTTTTCCGCATTCATGGCATCAAAACGATGGTTGCACTTACGCATGAAGTTTCCGGTCACTTCGGCAACGGTGGTCCACCCGCCATTGGCAAAGACCTCCACCAAATAATCCTTAACACAGGTGGAAACCTCCGGATACCGGCCCGTGTGACAGGTACCGGGGTTGGACATATCCGTGTCGAAGACCAGGCTCACCCGGTTGATGGGGACAGGCTGCTTGAATTCGGCCTGAAGCCATTGGGGCAGAGACTGCTCTGGGTCGGATACCCACTCGTATTCTGTTGCGGAAAGGATACGGGAGTGGCCGTTGATCACATTTTCGGGACGGCAGTCAGCAAGTATCTCCTTGGGCACACCCAGAGAGTATTTCAGACAGATACCCTTTTTCCACTTCCAGCCATTTTCATCCCGGACACCAATGCGGCGGTAGTTGGACAGTTTGTCCACGGAGCGCCAAGACAGACCCTCGGTGGGATCCATCCACATCTGCAGGTAAGAGCCATCCAGGAACTGCGCCGGGTCGATTTTGATACCCATGGGGAAGTAGACCCAGCTTTCTGCCATAGGGGGAACCTCTGCCTGGGCGGTATAGACCTCATCAAAATGAGTTACGGTGTCCAGGTCGCCCAGCAGCTGTACCTTCAGCTCGGCGGTGGTGGCGGTGGGCAGATCGGAACGGAGCTTGATGTAGATGCCGTTGATATCGCCCTGGTCCGGGTTGAAGCCGTTTACGGTGCCACGGGGCACGTCCAGGGGCAGCAGAGGGCCGGTGATGCCGTGCTTGGGGGTGAAGACCTCGGTGGTGCTGACGCTGGAGGCGGTGACGGTGGCGGTCAGACAGGGATCGGCGGCATCCTCGTTTTTGATACCGGGGATGTACTGGTCGTTTTTGATCAGCAGTTGCTGCAGAGCCCGCATATGGCGCTCAAAAATGCCTCTGGGAGTCTCATTCAGCTGTACGCACATGGCGGCGGCGGTACCCACAGCCTGGCCCAATGTGGCGATGGTGTTCTGCACACGGACCGTACCCAGTGCAATGTGGGTGACACTGACATTTCTGCCGGCCATAAACAGATTGTCAATGTTGGCAGAGTACAGGCAGCGGTAGGGAATGGTGGGCAGCGGCACTTTCCGGGCACAGTACAGAGGACCCTTTCTGCCGGAGTAAATGCCCTCCGGGTGGTGGACATCGATGGCCCAGCCGGAGTAGGAGACGGCATCCTCAAACCGGCGGCCGGAGGTGCAGTCATCCTGGGTTAGAATGTAGTCACCGATGAGCCGACGGGATTCCCGGCGACCGTTGATGACGCTGGTGAAGCGGAAATACTTCTTTCGGAAGCTGTCACGACCGATCCAATCATTTTTCAGATGGTGCCAGTACCCCAGAATGACCAAAAATAGGGCGTCACGGGATTGCTCGCCGTCGTTCATATCATCGTATGTATTGGGTGCTTCCAGCCACCAATACATACGTGGGTCCTGGATGACACGGCCGAATTCTGCCGGGTCCGCAGGCAGCCGGGGTACCCAGACCGGTGCTTCGTAGGTCACATCCCGGTCACTATCGAAGAAGAAGGGCAGATTGCCGCTGCGGATACAACCGGACATGGTCTGCATATCCGCCGCTTCGGGGGCAATGTCCTCGTTGTGCTGCCAGGCAGCCTCCCGTCCGTAGCGGTACTTGGCGCCGGTGTAGTAGCCCAGCCAGCCGTCACCGGTGCAGTCAATAAACTGCCGGGCGGTGAAACGGGTCTTGCAGAGGGTCTGCATATCCATGGAAATGACGGCGCGGATGGTACCGTCTTCGGTTTCTGCATCGCACACGTGGCTATTGCAGAGAACGGTCAAGTTTTCCTGATGGCTGGTCAGCTGCTCCATGGCTCTCGTCCAATCGCCCACGCTGTCGGTCTCCCGATCACGGAGGCGGCGGATTTCCTCGGCAATACCGCCCTCGCGGGCGCGGGGGTAGGCGACTTCAGCGCCGTCAAAGGTGATGCCGATCTCGGTGCTGCCATTGCCGCCCAGCATGGCACGGTTTTGCAGCAGCAAAGTCCTTGCGCCCATCCGGGCAGCGGACAGAGCCGCCGGTACGCCGCCGGGGCCGCCGCCCACCACGATCACATCGTAGTCGCCGCCCTCCGTGGTGGCGGTGGGCAGGCCCTTGATCCGGGCGCGGTCACGATGGATATGGGCGATTTCCCGGGAGGGGGTGTAGTCAAAATCGTTGGTAATGAGAATGGAAGCGCAGCGTCCGAAATAGCCGGTCAGGTCACGGAGCGCCAGGGTCACATCCCCGGCACCCAGTTCATAGTCGCCGGCGATCTCCCAGACCCAGGCATCGGAGGGCATCTGTCCCAGAGTGACCCCTTTGTCCTCCCCATTGACCAGCAGTCGGAAGGTGCCGGGATTGTGGGGACGATACCAGTTGCGGTCACGTACCCAAATGCGATAGGTATCTTTTTGGGGGATGGTTACGGTAACGGTGGCATCCTCCACGGGAATACCCGGCTGGTCGGCGGCGATGAGGTAGCTGCTGCCCATCAGATGGACAAACTGGGTGTCCAGCTTCCAACCGCCGGTCTGGGTAAATTCACTAGCATCGATCCAAAGCTCTGTATAGTTACGCATAAATGACATCCTCTCTGTTATCAGCCTTTGGCCTGGTTCAGCAGGTCAACGTAGATGTCCACGATCCGCTCTGCATCGCCGGCCTTGAAGCTACCGCTTCGGCACTCATAGCAGTCGATATAGTCGTAGCAAATGGCGGTGGGCATATAGCCGTTGGTGCCGTTGCACAGGGATAAAACGAAGGTCACCTCATAGGGGGATTTCTCCCGGATGGCCATAGAGGTGGTGTCGAACATCTCAAAGGGCGCAAGCACTACACCGAGGCTGCCTGCGCTGACGGCGTCGATGGGGAAGGTTTTCTTCACACCGTCAAACTGGGTGGTGGACACATTGCAGGTACCGCCGCTGCCGGCAGTCATGGACGCTGTGGCATCCAGCACATGCTGCCCCAGCTGGTAACCGTAGTCTATGGCGGGGACCTGCCGGGGCTCACCGGTCAGATAGCTGTTGACATTGAGGTTGCCGGAAGCGCCCATATACAAAGCAAACAGATAATCGCTGCTTTTTTCCACATACTCCCGGCAGAAACCCACATAATCAGAAGAAATGTAGTCGCGGTTGGCCTGTCCGTAATCCGTAAAGCCGGTGCTTGCCAGAGAGTTGTGGCCCATCCAATTGACCATGAGGATGGATTTCTTACCCTCACGGGCCAGGCGGATAACGCGCAGCTCCTTATCGGCCTCGGTGGTGTGGCCGGTCCGTTTGCCGGCACCCTCGGGCTTGAAATTATCGCCGATCACGATGCCGGTATCCGTGTTATAGTGGCGCACAAAGGTCATATTCTCCACGGTGGCGGTGTAGCCGCCCATGACCACCGGTCAGCTGGGTGTCACATCAGCCTTACCGTAGCCGGCGGCAAACTGACCTGCCCAGGCTGGTTTTTCCTCTGTCACAGGTGCCGTTTCCTGCTTGCCGCAAGCCAGCACACTTATACTCAAAGCCAGCACCAAAATCCATACCATAATTCGTTTCATGTTCTTATCTCATTTTCGTCGTATTGTCATTAGGGATTCGTTTTTATTCCGGCATGCACTCTGCACGGATCTCCATGATTCTTGCGCTGGGATCGCCCCAGGTTTCCTTCACGATAACGCGCAGCTTTTGTGCGTTCACCGCTTCAAAGGTGTGGGTGCGCTTGCGCATAAAGTTATCCTGAATGTCTGCAACGGTGATCCACTTTGCACCGTCAAATACTTCCACGGTATAATCCTTTACGCATCTTCCGGGGTTGGGCTTTTTGCCACTCCAACTGACTACGGGGTTTGCAAGGTCAGTATCGAATACTACGCTGACGGAATTGATGGAAGTTTCCTTTTCAAAGCTCAGCGCCACCCACTGGGGCAGACTTTGTGAGGGATTGGAAACCCATTCATAATTGCTTTTATCCACAATGCGGTTGTAGCCGTTGTTCACATTCTCCGGTCCGCAGTTTGCCATAATTTTCACGGGAGTTTCCTGTTGGACAAAATAGCTCTTGCCGCTGCGGATTTTCCATGTGCCGTCATCCGTCATTTCACCGTAACGGTAGTACATGTTGAGTCCGTTGATAATCCGCCAGGAGATTCCTTTCGCAGGCTCGATCCAGATTTTGATGATGCTGTTTTCCAAATAAAGATTATAAGGAATGGTCAGGTGAATGGGAACCTCCACCCAATGCTCGCCCATGGGAGGCACAATGACCTGTGCCGCAAAGTTTTCCGGATTCTCCGCAGCATAGGTATCCACATTTTCGCCTTGCACTACAGCATGAACCACAACGGATGTGGGACCGGTGTTGGCAGAGTGGAGCTTTACATAGAATTTGTCCACATCACCCCTGCGGTTGGAAACGCCCATGGTTACAATGCGCGCTCTGTCCAGCGGCATCAGGTCACCGGGGATACCCCGGCGGGTGACGAATTCTTCTGTGGTGCACACACTTGAAGCAGTTGCAGTAGCAGCCAAACAGGGATCTCCAGGATCGGTATTGCGAATCTCGGGGATGTACAAGTCGTCCTTCAAAAGCTGCTGCTGCAGAGCCTTCATGTGGCGCTGATAGATCCCCCTGGGGGATTCGCCCAGCTGTACGCACATGGCGGCGGCAGTACCTACCGCCTGTCCCAATGTGGCAATGGTATTTTGCACACGGGTGGTGCCCATAGCGATATGGGTGGTGCTGATATTTCTGCCGGCGAACAGAAGATTATCGATGTTCTTGGAGTACAGACAGCGGAATGGAACATGGGGCAGGTCGGCTGTGACGGAGCAGTACAGACCGCCCTTACTGCCGGAATAGATGCCCTCCGGATGGTGGATGTCGATGTGCCATCCGGTATAGGATACGGCATCGTCGAATCGGGCACCCTCGGTACAGTCATCCTGCGTCAACATATAGTCACCGACGAAACGGCGGGATTCCCGACGACCTATGGTAATGCTGGCGAAATGGAAATGCAGCATCTTTGCTACTTCTCGCTCTTCCCAATGGTTTTTCAAATGATCCAGATAACCCAGCAGCACAAGCAGCAGCGCATCTCGGGATTCTTCACCGTCGTACATATCGTCATAGGTGTTGGGCGCTTCCATCCACCACGCCAAGCGGGTGCCCGGCAGGTCAATGGTTCTGCCGAACTCTGCAGGAGAGGTGGGCAGCTTGGGCACCCAATCCGGTGCGTTGTATTCCCAAGGCTCTTCCCGGCGCACAAGGAAAGGAATGTGGTCGGAGCGGATACAGCCGGACATGGTCTGGGTGTCCGCCTGCTCCGGAGCAAGGGTTTCCTTGTGCTGCCCCTGAGCTTCCCGACCCATGCGATATTTGGCACCGGCGTAGTAGCCCAACCAACCGTCGCCGGTACAGTCGATAAACTGCCGGGCGGTGTAACGGGTCTTGCCAAAATTCCGGAAATCCATGGCGGTGACGCCTCGGATGGTGGTGTCGTTTTCCATATCCACATCGCAGACATGGGCATTATAGACAATGGTGAGATTTTCCTGGTTGGCAGTCAGCTGTTCCAGCGCCGCTGTCCAATCGCCGGTGAATTCCGGTTGCCGGTCACGGAGACGGCGCACTTCTTCAGCGATACCGCCCTCACGGCCGTAGGCGTAGTGGGAGGAGGCTCCCTCAAAGGTGATGCCGATTTCCCGGCTGCCGTTGCCGCCCAGCACAGGGCGATTTTGCAGTAACAGCGTTTTTGCGCCCCGGCGCGCAGCTGCGATGGCCGCCGGCGCACCGCCGGGGCCGCCACCGGCAACGATTACATCGTAATCACCGCCGAACTTCAGGGAAATATCCAGCCCCTTGATCCGCGCACGTTCTTTGTGGATGCGTTCTACCTCTCTTGGAGGGGTATAGTCAAAATCATTGGTAATGAGGATAGAAGCGCAGCGTCCGAAATAGCCGGTCAAGTCATACAGCGCCAGCGTGATTTCTCCAGCCTCCAGCGCATAGTCACCAGCGATTTCCCACACCCAAGCATCGGAGGGCATGGCACCCAAGGTAACGCCGTGGTTTTCACCGTTTACCAACAGGTTGAAAGTGCCAGGGTTGTGGGGACGATACCAGTTCCGATCCCGCACCCAAATGCGGTAGGTATCCGTTTGCGGAATATTCACCGCCGTAACGGCATCGGCTACCGGCTCACCGGGTACATTGGCTGCTATGAGATAACCGCTGCCCATCAGATGGGCAAACTGGGTATCTGCCTGCCAACCACCTTTGCTGTCAAAATCCACGGTATCGATCCAAAGTTCTGTAATCTGTTTCAATGTACACACTCCTTTTGTAGCATTGCGCGATTCTTCGCTTTTATTATAGCGAAAGGCATAAGAACCAATAATAAAAAAGTGTTTTAAAGTTGCACAAAAGATTCCTATGTGCTATAATTCAATGAAACTTCTAGGTAATTAGGTGGATTATATGGAACATGCATCCCTAAGCCAGCTGATCGATTCCCTGGAAAAGGGCACAAAGCTTCACATCAGCATCGCATTTTTAAGTAACCACGGCAACAAAAAGACCCTCTGCCGCCACGACCAGGCCATCCACAATCAGCCGGTGTGTCTGGCCATAAAAACGCAAAGAGGTTTATCCGCCTGCTATCGCTGTCGTTTTTTTGTGCAAAAAACGGTGATCGCCAAGTGCAGATCTATGGCAGGCGTGTGCACCGGCGGTGTCTATGAATACTGCAGGCCGGTGGTTTATGAGGACCGGGTGTGCGCTGTCATTTTTATTGGCAACATTCTGACCGATGACCCCCGTCAAAAAGAACGGCTTCTGCAGTATGTGGAACCCCAATTGTTACAGACCATGGAGCAATCCTTTTCCAAAGAAGACTGTGTTCAAGTTGCGGATATTTTGGAAAGCTATATTCTGCTCCTCCTTGACCGTTACGGCAACGACAACGAGGAATTTGAACCCTTGATAGAAAACATTAAAAACTATATCCGGGAAAATGCGGCATACGAACTGTCTGTTCCGGAGCTGGCCGCGGCCTTTAACTACACGGAAAAATACCTGGGTCGGCTGTTTAAGGCAAAAACCGGTCTGAGCATCAAGGAATTTTCCAACAAAGTCAAGATCAACCAGGCAAAAAATCTACTACTGGAAACGGACATCAGTATTGAATCCGTTGCGCTGCAGACCGGTTTTAACAGCGTGACATATTTTGACAGAGTCTTTCGCAAAGTTACCGGTTTGTCCCCCAACGCCTACCGAAAACACACCTTTAAGCATAAGTTATAAAGGTGATATCCAACGCATATTCTACACTTTTTTAACCACGGCTTGGGTTCAGCCTATGTAGACACTGACTATGTTATCGTGCATCCTAATGGAAAACCGATCTATCCAGAGTACCTTTCGCAGCTGCTGACCAAGCTGCAGAAGAAGGCAGATCTTCCCAAGTGTCGGTTCCACGATCTCAGACACCTTTGTGCATCCATTATGTTGATGCAGGGAGTGAACGTCAAGGTAGCGCAGGAGCACCTTGGCCACAAGGACATCAGTACCACTATGAACATCTACAGCCACGTTCTTCCCTCCGTGGCGAAGGAGGCAGGACAGAAGATCGGAGCCTTGGTTTACGAGGCCAGATGAGCGCAGGACGTAGCAAAGCTTGCAAATGCAGTTTTTGGGACACAGGTCGCCAAGTGGTCGTCCATACGGGGGACAACACCCGTCTTTGTCAGTCGATCGAAGGAGCGTCGGTTGACATAACACGCCTTCAAGTCCCCCCTCGCGCACCAAAGAGACAGTCGAATGGCTGTCTCTTTTTTTGCCAGTCGATCCTGGACAAAACGGCTAAAACCCCTTGATTTCCAATAGAAATGGAGATCAAGGGGTATTTTTTGTTCCTTTCAAGGCAGCCTAATCCATTTGCAACTATTTACACCCATTTTGGTCGCCCTCGACGCCCATCCGCCGCCGGTCTGTGTTTGGTGTTAGTTTGCGTTATTTTGATGAGCTAAATATTCTTCGGGAATATCATGTTCGTTATGTTGAAAAGCCTTGCAAAATGAGGAATCTCATCCAATAAACCATATCCCAAAAACCAACGATACGAAAGCGTGTCTTGAATACGCTGATGTGTCTGACGCAGTGACGGAATACCAAACAGATGCTGTATAAGCACCATCTTTATGAGAACAACAGGATCTGTACCGGGTCTGCCGTTGTCGTGGCAATAATACGGATCTAAACGTTCATACAGCCACTCATAATCCATTACCTTTTCTATCTTACGAAGCAGATGATCTTGAGGCACTAATGCCTCTAAATCCACAATAATTGCTTCACTTCTTGCGTCTTTTCTCCATTGTTCCATAAAAGCACCCCCGTTTCCTTTATTATACCAGAAACGGGGGAATATTGGAAGTTTTTTGACAGACTGCCCCCCTGGTGTAGGCATCTACACCAGGGGGTTTTCCTTCGAAAGGCTTTAGATTTGATAGATTTTGTTTTCTTCGGCATATTGGGTGGGGGTCTTACCAGTGCGTTGTTTAAAACAACGGCAAAAGTGATAAGCACTGGAAAAACCGCATTCTTCCGCAATGGCAGCAATGGCAAACGGCGTGTCGATCAGCAGTTGCTTGGCTTTGCGGATCCGAATATCCAGAATATATTGCTTGGGCGTAGTATGATAGCAGGCTTGAAACTGCTTTCTCAGATACACCTCGCTGATACCGAGGTGCTTGGCAAGCTCCACATTGGAAAGGGTCGGGTCTTGTATATGCGCCTCTATGTATTTCATAGCGAA
>JAZSER010000019.1:0-3392 GCA_045531815.1 Faecousia sp.
GCCCACCGCACTGCCCGGTGTTGACTCCGGCATCCTGGATCCCAGAGATACCTACGCAGATGCTGCACAGTGGGATGAGAAGGCAAAGGATCTGGCAGAGCGTTTTGTCAAGAACTTTGTTAAGTACACCGGCAACGACGCTGGCAAGGCCCTGGTCGAGGCTGGCCCCCAGCTGTAAGAAAACCGCAACCTCCCGGCAAGAAATTGCCGGGAGGTTTTTTTGCGCAGAAAATGATTGCTTTCGCAATGGGATTTTGTTTCAAAATCACCTGAAAGTCTGTCATCCCGGCCAAAGGGCGCGGAGGCCCTCCCCTACATAGCCGCGCCATCGAACAGCAGCCGTAGGGGAGGGGTTCCATCCCCTCCCGTTACCCGGTGGTATAAACGCACCCGGTTGGTATGATCGGTGCAGCAGCGGGAGGGCGCAGAGACCCTCCCCTACATGGGCGCGTCATCGTAACCCCGCCGTAGGGGAGGGGTTCCATCCCCTCCCGTTACCCGGTGGCATAAACGCACCCGGCTGGTATAATCGGTGCAGCAGCGAGAGGGCGCGGAGACCCTCCCCTACATTTGGTGCGGTGCATCGAACGAACCGGGCGCGTATAATCGGTGCAGCAGCGGGAGGGCGCGCAGGCCCTCCCCTACATTGGGTGCAGTGCATGAAACGGGCAGGTCACAAAACTGTGACCTGCCCGTTGTATGTCAATCAAAAAATTCCTTCAGGGTCTCGAAAAACTTCTTTCCCTTGGGGTTTGCCTTGCCGTCCATGCTGTCATCCAGCTTCCGCAGCAGCTCCTTCTGCTCCTTGGTCAGCTTCGTGGGGGTCTCCACCACCACAAAGAACCGCTGGTTGCCCCGACGCTTGGGATTGCCCACCTGGGGAATGCCCTTGCCTGCCAGGAAGAACTCCTTACCGGTCTGGGTTCCTTCGGGAATGGTGAATGCCGTTTTTCCGTCCAATGTAGGCACCTGGATCTCCGCACCCAGGGCTGCCTGGGTAAAGGTAATGGGAACCTCGCACACCACATCCATGCCGTCCCGCTGGAAAATGGGATGCCGCTTGATCAGCGTCTCCACCAGCACATCTCCGTTGGGACCGCCGTTGCTGCCCACGCAGCCCTCCCCCCGGAGGCGGAAGCTCTGTCCGTGGTCAATGCCCGCAGGCACTTTTACCTTCACAGTATGGCTCTTGCGCACCTTTGCCTTGCCACGGCAGGTGGTACAGGGATTCTTGATGATCTTACCCCGACCGCTGCACTGGGGACAGGTGGTGGTGGATTGGAAGGCCATGCCCATCATATTCTGGGTCACCCGGATCTGACCGGCACCGCCACACTGAGAGCAGGTCTCAATGGCACCGTCGGCACTGCCGCTGCCGGAGCAGCTTGCGCAGTTTTCAATGCGGTAGTAGCTGATCTGCTTTTCTGCACCGAAGGCAGCCTCTTCAAAGGTCACCTCTACCCGGGCCACCACATCCTCACCCCGACGGGGTGCATTCCGGGTGCGGCGGCCGCCGCCACCGCCAAAAACCTCGCTGAAAATATCTCCGAAGCCGCCAAATCCGCCAAAGCCACCGAAGCCGTCAAAGCCCGCACCGGCACCGCCGCCGTAGTTGGGGTCGACACCGGCAAAGCCAAACTGGTCGTATCTTGCCCGCTTATCGTCGTCGGACAGCACGTCGTAGGCTTCGCCCAGCTCCTTGAATTTCTCCTCAGCGGTCTTATCCCCGGGATTGCGGTCCGGGTGGTACTTCATTGCGCTTTTGCGGTATGCCTTTTTGATCTCCTCGGCACTGGCGCCCTTTTCGACACCCAGCACCTCATAATAATCGCGTTTATTTTCTGCCATAATCTCACCTCACAAATTTCTGTTTCGCCATTGCCCCGCCAGTGTGTCCACCGGTGCGCAAAACAGAAATTTATACACCGAAAAGGGGCGGCGGTTTGCCGCCCCTTGGGCTTAACAATCAGTCAACAGTTTCGTAATCGGCATCCACGACACCGTCATCACCGGGCTGTGCACCTGCCTGGCCGGCAGCGCCCTGGGGATTTGCCTGCTGATACAGCTTCTCAGACACGGCATAGAATGCCTTCTGGACTTCCTCGGTGGCGTCCTTGATGGCCTGGATATCGCTGCCCTTGTTCAGTTCCTTCAGCTTTTCCACGGCTGCCAGAATGGGTGCCTTTTCTGCCTCGGAAACCTTATCGCCCAGCTCACCCAGGGTCTTTTCGGTCTGGTAGATCATGTGCTCGGCATTGTTGTGGGTGTCCACCTCGTCCTTGCGGGCCTTATCTTCCGCAGCATACTGCTCTGCTTCCTTCACAGCCTTGTCGATATCCTCCTGGCTCAGGTTTGTGGAGGCAGTGATGGAGATCTGCTGCTCCTTGCCGGTGCCCAGGTCCTTAGCGGAAACCTTTACGATGCCGTTGGCATCGATATCGAAGGTGACTTCGATCTGAGGAACACCACGGGGTGCCGGTGCAATACCGGAGAGCTGGAAGTTGCCCAGAGTCTTATTGTAAGCAGCCATCTCACGCTCGCCCTGGAGCACATGGACATCCACAGAGGTCTGTCCGTCTGCAGCGGTGGAGAAGATCTGGCTCTTGCGGGTGGGGATGGTGGTGTTGCGGTCGATGAGTCTTGTGAAGACACCGCCCATGGTCTCAATACCCAGAGACAGGGGGGTGACATCCAGCAGGACCACATCCTTCACATCGCCGGTGAGAACACCGCCCTGGATGGCAGCGCCTACGGCAACGCACTCATCGGGGTTGATGCCCTTGAAGCCCTCGGAGCCTGTGATGCCCTTGACAGCTTCCTGGACAGCGGGGATACGGGTAGAACCGCCCACCAGCAGGACCTTGTGCAGGTCGGATGCCTTCAGACCGGCATCGGACATTGCCTGACGGACAGGCTTCAGGGTGCGCTCCACCAGATCGGCAGTCAGCTCATCGAATTTGGCACGGGTGATGGTCACATCCAGGTGCTTGGGGCCGGTGGCATCTGCGGTGATATAGGGCAGGTTCACAGCGGTGGTGGTCATGCCGGAAAGCTCGATCTTGGCCTTCTCAGCAGCCTCCTTCAGACGCTGCATTGCAACCTTATCGTTGGAAAGATCAATACCCTCTGCCTTCTTGAACTCGGCAACCAGGTAGTCCATCACTCTCTGGTCGAAGTCGTCACCGCCCAGGCGGGTATCGCCGGCAGTGGCCAGGACCTCCACGATGCCGTCACCGATCTCCAGGATGGAGACGTCGAAGGTACCGCCGCCCAGGTCATAGACCATGATCTTCTGCTCGTTTTCCTTGTCCAGGCCGTAAGCCAGTGCTGCAGCCGTGGGCTCGTTGATGATACGCTTGACCTCCAGGCCGGCGATCTTACCGGCATCCTTG
>JAZSER010000078.1:0-18505 GCA_045531815.1 Faecousia sp.
GAGTAGCATAAATTCCGTGCTTTTAATAGCTCTTTTTAAGCAGATTTTCCAATCTGCGTACTTGTCATGCCCATTTTATGAAAAAACACCTCCAAAAACAGTTTCCTGTCTTGGAGGTGTTTCGTTCTCTTGTTCCCCTATTCGAGCCTATACCATTAACTAAATGACATTGGGAGCAATCCGAGGGGATTTTCTTGTTGTAGGGGCGGATATTATCCGCCCGCGGGCGGCAGATTTGCCGCCCCTACGACAATATCGACAGAATAAAGTCTTTTTATTGGACATACGGTGTGTTATAATGTGTTCAAGAGGTGAGGATATCTATAAATGAATGACAATGTTAAAAGAATGCGAAACGGTGAAAAAATTAAATGCCCCAGATGTAAGGACGGATATTTTTCTGCCGTAGGAGACCAAAAAACTACTAATGTTTTTAGATGTGACACCTGTGAAACAGGTATGGTTTTAACTCTTGCTCACACTTGGAAAGATGGAAAACTTGTTCTAAAAGACAACAAGGAGTAAGAATAATGGTAAAATTTAGATTAAAAGAACGATGCAATAACAAATATATATATACGAATACTTCTCAAATGGAGACTTTTCAAAAGAAGCAGGAATAATTATCGTCGACACCGTAGCAGAATCTGTCTGGGTTGAAAAAGTTGCGGAAGAGGATTTTGAATGTCACACTACTGCCGATGAATTAAATGATATGCGAAATGCAACAAACGAAATGCGGGCTGAAAACGGTGAACCTCCATTAACCGAAGAAGAATTACCCACTGCCACAGAGGGTTCAAGGTGGTATTATTATGCTAATCACGCAATAAACCGATTATGTGATTTGTTTAATAATGGAGAAGAACCAACAGAAGGCGCTGTTGCGTGGTATTGAAATGCGAAAAGAAAGGTGTGAAAATGTGGCAACTTTACATAAGGTGTTAATATGGATAGGGTCTGTGGTTGCGTCATTTTTGGCGCTGATTTTTGGTGACAGTTTGTTTAATGCGTTTTTTCCCGGTTACGGAATGGGATACATAATAGACTTTGCGCTAATCAGCTTGTTTTGGTTTTTTCTGCCGAAACGCCTCTGTGCAAAGGTGGATGTGAAAGACTTTGAAAAAAGAGCTGAGCTGAGAGGTATGACTCCGGGAGAATACGCATCGTCGTATTTCCCACCAAGCCTTTTGGCTTTATGCGAAGCCAATAAGAATGATACAACGTCTTTTGAGAAACTAATGAAGCAGTGTATTCAAGGAGAGTCTATTAGCAAAGCGGATGCCAATGTTTTGAGATATATATTCTTCTGAACAAAGTAATCATGTAGATAGGTATGCTATCCTCTTTTGCGTATAGCAGCCTAGGCTGCTATCAAGGGCTAAGATCTCACCCAATTTAGATTTATAGAGCAAAAGCATCACCCTGCCGAAGGCTCGGCTACTCGGCAGGGTGATTTTTATGTCTGTTGAAAGCGCTTCGGGTTTATGTTATAATAATTTCAGTGGGTGATTTTATGGGGCTGTTGAATATGTTTAAGAAAAAATGGTTTGTACCACAAAAAATGTTTATTTGTGCACGATGTAAAAAAGAAATAACGGATGCAGGATCAAACCGGATCGGCAATCATCGCCTTTGCGAAAAATGTGCAACACCACCAAAAGCGGAAACTATAAACAGACATCGTGAAGAAACGAAAAAAGCAACTTGCCAGGCGCATATGGATCATGAAAGAGGTTCTCTCAATCCTGAACAAGTATATTCAAATCGTGGGTTCGCAACGGATCAAGGTGACAAAAGGGACTATGGAAAACTTGCTGCCGGCAATGATAATATGCGTTATAAAGAGCTGTTTGTTTCGAGTGAATTGGGTTATGGTGACCAAGCTGTTGTTATTGTCGATTTAGATACATATCAGTTTTATGATGCGGTTTTTTCATATCAGCAAAGAGGCGGCGGATTCGGTGCGCCCTACATTGTAGCTAAAGCAGAGATTTCGCAAGAAGAAGTTAAAGCATTAGCCGAAAAATCGGAAGATAGCCGAGCAAATAGTTTTTTAAGAATTACAGACGAAAACCGGGAAGGAATAGGTGATTTTGTGGGTGCGTTTGATGCTTATAAAAAAAGCAATGAATTAGAATGTGATTTTCACTTGTCGCAATATTTTGACCCGTACTACCATAGCGGAGATATGTATATTGCATCACAACACTGCGTTCAAAAAAGAGTAGTTATTCCGGGTGGACCACAAGGATACACAAGTATTAAAATACCTTCTTCCATTAGAACCAAAGATCAATTGTTTGCGTATTTAATGGAGAATCATAATTTCAAACGCCAGACCTTCGATTGAAATCAAACGAGGGCTCATTATGGCGTTTAACGCATAAAGGGCATACTCGTTATATCCCCAACTGTTCGCCGACCTTGGATATAGCTCTGACAATTGGTTTTGTCTTTGTGATGAATACGGAAAGTGAGGCAAAACGCTTAACAAGATAATTTGGAAAGAAGGCAGAATTCCGGTAGATACGGTAATAGACTGGACGATCCAATTGTGTGAAGCGCTGCAACAGCTTCATACACACAATCCCTCGTACATATTTTGCGCGGTGTATGCCTGGAATGTTATGCTGAAAAAGGATGGAAGGCTGAGACGCATCGACGTTGGCGGGATAGGGGAGTATAAACAAAAGGAAAGGATGGGTCCTGTGGCTGTTGCGGGATACGCAGCGCCAGAGCAAATTTGCGGAATGCCCGAGCCGCGATCTGATGTTTTTGCACTGGGCATGCTGCTTCACAGTATGCTTACAGGGGTGGATCCAACCAAACATGAAATCGAACCGATACGGAATATTGATCCTGCGCTCCCTGGGTCGCTGGAGGCGGTGGTGGAAAAATGTATCCGGTATGATCCTGATGCGCGGTTCCAATCCTGCGAAGCACTGATAGCTGCACTGCAGCCGGATAAGATCTACCTACCCAAGAAGAATCTTTGGGAGAGGATTTTTGGTAAGGAACGCTGAAATCTCCCGGGTACCCGTGCAGGCATCGGTGCGATCTGTGACAGGATATTTGTTTTGTTGCTGTTTTCGGTTAACGTTGCAATTCTCGTGGAGGTTAGAACATAATGAAGGATTTAAATACCTTTATGGCGAAACTCTTTGCAGGGTTTGCAGCACTGTGGATGATAGGCGTACTATGTGCGCTGCCTGGTTATATTCGCTACCAGTGGATGCTACCAAAGCTGGTGCGTGTAGAGGCAACAATTGTACAAATTGAGGAAAGAATTGAGAAAGGCTACGGAGAGTATTCCGACACGGTTATACAGGATGTGCATATTACTTATCGTGTAAACGGACAGGAATACAGAACGCTGTATAACAAGCATCGTGATTATATGCATGTGGGAGATGCTGTTACTGTCCTGGTTGACCCGGCTGATCCCGAGGGGGTCGTTGAGAACCCTACGGGTATTTTTATAGTCCTGTGTGTTTGCGCTGCGTCTTGCCTGGGCGTTAGCGGGAGTGTCTTTGTGTATTATGCAGTCAAGGGACGAAGGGCAGGGCGCAGGCAGGTGTCTTGATAACTGGACTATAGGACGCAACGAATTGAAATGCAGAGACCTTTTCTTTGCCGATGATGATCATAACTGGGGGGAAGATTTGTGGTAGAAGCTGTCGTGGCTGCGATGATATTAATTTGTTTTCTCGGTTGGCTCCGGATCCGCAAATGGCATGCTGAGCGGGCGCTGAAGCTGAGATTACCAACGGATGAGCAAATCAAACGGGATTTAAGGATGCAGATCATTACCCGCCCAAGCCTGTATTTGTGGCCTGCGGCGTGTGCGATCCTGTGCGCGATACTAATACCGTGGGGGATTCCCATCGGATGGTATTGTCTGATTCCGTGGTCCGTATGCCTCGTTTTTGCAATTCGTGACTTCCTGCGAGTAGAGAACTGTGCCTTCTACCGGGTGACCGGTGCGGTTATTGATGTGGATGTATTTAAATCTCCGGATGGAGATGGCGGATATGATCGGAATGCAGGTGTGGTGATAAAAACAGAATACGGGAATTGCATTCGACTTGCGTCTCAGATGTTCTATAACCTGCTTCACATGGGTGACACGGTTCTGGTGATATGCTGGGATGCATCCGATAAAATGGTGCTGTGTTATGCCGATATAGACCGCAATTAACACATACCGCCCAAGAGACGGGAATTGCCGAATGCGTAGCACTGGTAGAAAATCCTTGCTTAGCAACATATAGAACTGCTCCGGATATTCGGAAGATGTGTATGGGGCAGCGCAGGTTAATCTGAAAAGGAGATAAGTGTTCATATGGAGGACCAGAAAACAACAATGCGTGCTGGTGAACGTGCTGTTTGCGTGCCGGTTGTCTTTTGTGCACCCGGAGAAGAATTAACAAAACAACACATTGTCGATGCGAGAACCGGGAGCAAAGACTTTGCGACTTCGCGGATAATATTATATGTTTTTGCGTTGTTTGTACCTCTGATATGTGGCAACCTTGTATTTCGCCACATAGAAACACCGCTGGTATACGTCATTTTTATTCTATTGTATTTGAGCGTTGTCATTTTCTTGGAATGCAGAATCAGAGGAAGGCGAACCAAAGCATATGATAAGGCAAATGCAGAGAGTTATGTATTGTGTGAGGCAAGGCTGACGTTCTCACAGGAGGTGTGGAAATACGATTCCGACGAAAGTGACAGCTATGAATACCTCCATGAATTTGAATACATCCAGAACAACCATCCATTCCGGACACCGCTGATTAGATTGAAAACGGCCATTTCAGATACGATGACTACCTACTGCGTGTTTATTAAACGCGACAATAAACTGCAGGGGTGGCAACCAATTATGCTGTGTACCGGCAATGCATACCGGCCCCATAAAGACCTGGAAATTATTCAGTATTCCGGAAAAGAATGATCCTGCGTATCGCGTGAAAAAAGCGGAGTGAAATACGGTCCTGCCGGGATAATGGGATTTGCCATTTTCGCTTTTCTTTGCGCCCCGGCTGCTATGCTGCGAAGCTGAAAAAACTGCCTTCCTTACAGAAGGCAGTTTTTTCGTTATCGGACCGACAGTATTTCTGCTCGGTCATACTGGGTCCAGACTTCAATTCCGTCGCGGGTACCGTCAAGGGTTACTTTGATCGCACCGTCGCGGCCGGTCAGATGAATACTGTGGGGAGGCAGCTTGTTCACATGCTCCAGGGAATACAAAGTCACCCTTGCGAAAACACCGTTTTCCCGGAGATTATGGATCACCGTGTACCGCGGGGAACAGGCGTCGATAAACCGGTAATGATTTTGCCATACGATGGCATGGTGTGCCGATTTTAAAACATCGCATTTCAAAGCATCCCCGTATTTTTCCGCCAGCCGCAGCTCGACGCTTTGGGGAATGTCGCCTGTAAGCAGAACGGTGTTGTCCAAATATGTCATCTTCACCGCGATGGAGGTATCGTTCAGGGAATTGCTGCAAAAGCCCCGAAACGCGGGATTCAACACTTCAAACCGTGCATCCCCCAGGAAGAACACATCTCCCTCAGCAACGCGCAGGACCTTCTGCTGTCCCAGGGCAGCGCGCTGCATCACCTCGTTGATCTGCGGAACAACGCTTGCCTCAGCGCCACCATAAACATCGGGCAGTACAACGGTATCAACAGCAAAATTGTCCACTAATGGCAACAGACTTCCACCGTGGTCACCGTGCAGATGGGTGATCACCAGATAATCGATGGCGGTGATGCCAAGCTTGTCAAGACCGCTTTTTAGCTCGTTCCAGCTGTAATGCAGACCGGTGTCTACCAGCATCGTTTTGTCCTCTGGGAGGGTTATGAGAATGCAGTCTCCGATAAACTGCGGGTATGGCGTGTCCTCCTTCTTGAGGGCGGGATCACGAAGCTCAAAAAACCGCAGCTCTGCCTTTGTGGCATCCCGGACAAAAAATGCATCCGGATTCTCTTTGTACAGCGTGATGTCCCGGTAGCCCACAGCCGGAGTATAGGTGATATTGGCATTTGGAGGCAGCATCGGAAATTGACCGCCGCTGGAGTTTTTGACAAAAATATCCTCAGGCAGGGAAATGTTGAGCGCACCCTGAACGCCCTCCTCGATGATCTGCTTTTCCAGCCGACCTTTGTTGACGGTAACATGCACATCGCCCAAAACTGCACAGCCGCCGCATTTGAGATTCAATACGACACCGCTGTTCATAACGACGGTGGTGTCCCCCTCCACAACGGCATCTGCTGCCTGGCTACCGGTGATCACAGCCCGGGCGGAAACATTGTTGAGTGTTATATTGACCGTTCCCACCTGTTTGGCCATACCGCCGCCGACATATTCGCCGCGGACCACACCGCCTGTGACGGTGATTTCAACGTGCCGGACCGTATCACCGATGCCGCCGCCGCACAGGGATTGCAAGTGTCCGGATTCCTGCGTGACAGAAACCGTTTCAAGTGCCAAACCTTCTCCACCGCCGTAAAGGACACCGAAGCTCATATCCTCCGTTGACAGCCGCTCCCCGTCGGCTGAGAAAACGTGGGTCTCCCCGTCAACCAGACGCACGATCACGCTTTGTCCGCAGGCGAAAAAAGTTTTTCCTTTTTGATAAGCCCTCATTACGATCCTTTCTCCTTTTGCCTTTGTAAATATATGCACAGTATACCACAAGGGACCAAGCAGCGCAATAGCCTGCGCAAAGGGCAGGGAAGGCCCGGGCGTTCTTGCTTTTTTGCCGGGAGGCTTCCCAAATCTGCTTTTTTCTGCTACAATAAAGAAAAATCCATGAGGTGAACGGCTATGAAAAAAATAACCACACTGCTTTTGGTTCTTTCTATGTGTGTGTCACTGTTCGCAGCCTGCGGCGGCGCTTCCACAGCGCAGCCCACAGAAACGGACACGCAGCCCACAGAACCGCTCTACACCCCGGCCTGGAGTTCCGGCCCGGAAGCGCTGCAGGGTAAGAAAATCATTTTTGTTGGCAACTCCTATACCTTCTGGGGGCAGACGGTTCTCGTGAAGGGAACGGGTGTGCTGAGCCAGGAAGAGCGCAGCAATGATCTGGGCTATTTCTACCAGCTTTGCAAGCTCAAGGGAATTGATGTCTCTGTGACCAACTGGACCTTTGGCGGCCATGATATCACTGCCATGTTTGACGGACCTTGCGACAAGGGTGACGACAAGTGCATCGGTGAAGTCCATGACCGTTATCTCACGGACCGGTATTTTGACTATGTGTGTATTCAGCCCTATAAAGAAAAGGCATATGAAGGCGACATCGTTGCCCATCTGAAGTACACCATGGATTTCTTCCGTGAAGCCAACCCCAATGTATGCTTCCTGCTCCTGATGCCGCAGATGGCGCCTGAAAAAGGGTATGCATGGTTTAAGGATGTGGAGGCGCTGAAGGACGAGAATGTCCGCATCTGCAACTGGGGCGGTATGCTCCACGATATCTCCCAGGGGATCACCCAGGTCCCCGGTGCTACGCTGCCCTACTACCGCGGCAGCTTTGTCAACGCCCTGGATGACCACCACGAGAATCTGCTGGCAGGTTATCTCACCACACTGTTTGTTTACTGCGCCATCACCGGAGAAAGCGCAGTGGGACAGCCCTACGAATTCTGCGGGGATGTCAGCCTGAATCACCTGTTTGACCTGGAAGCCTTCCGGCAAAAGAATTACCCCGGTGGTGCCGGTCAGACCAACTTTGTGGAGATCTTCCGCAGTGAGGCGGATATGGCAGGCCTTCAGCAGCTGGTGGACGAATACCTGGCAAAATAAAAAACACAGAAGACGGCTCTGCGTGTGAACGCGGAACCGTCTTCTTCGTCAAATTTCCTGAACCATATCGGACATATCCCGGTACTGAAAATGCAGATCCAGGGGCTTGGCATCCTCGGCAGGGTAGCCCATGGGCAGCAGCCCCATGACCCGGATGTGCTTGGGAAGCCCCAACACCTCGCCCACCTGATCAGCGTTGAACAGCCCCACCCAGCAGCTGCCGATGCCCAGCTCCCAGGCCTGGAGCATCATGTGGGTGCAGACGATGGTGGAATCCTTTTCACCGGAGTGATACCCGGGCATCAGCTTGCTGTGGTAGGCCCGCTCCAAGTCGTAGCACACCACCAGGATCACCGGTGCATCCCAGGTGCAGCGGCAGACGGACTTCAGCTTTTCCCGGGCCTCAGCGCTTTTTGCTATGTAAATGCGCTGGGGCTGGTTGTTTTTGGAGGTGGGCGCGACCCGGCCAGCCTCCAGGATCAGCTGCATTTTTTCCTCCTCGATGGGTGTGTCCTTGTAGGAGCGCACAGACCAGCGGGATTTTGCCAATTCAAAAAAAGACATATAACTACCCCCTTTTCTTTTAGCATATCAAATAATCGGCGGACAGTCAAACATCTGTTTTGACCGCAGGGAAGAGACCGCGGCAAAGGGGTGCGAAAACGCAGGGGATACTTGTCAGTGTATGTCGTATATGCTATAATGAGAAAATAAGGGGGAAAAAAGAAAATGCTTGATTTTTTAAAGTACTTTTTCGGAGAGGGCGAGAGGGTGGAATTTACCAATTTTACCCTTGCACATTTTATGCCGATCCTTGTCACGGCGGGGATCATCCTTTTGATCTACCACTTCCGACGGGGGATCCGCGATTTAAAAAACGAGAGCAATCTTCGCTATGTGCTGGCCTTCATCATGATCATCAGTGAGATGTCCTATTACTGGCGGCTCATCGCGATTCCGGAGCTGCAGCCGAATCCGCTGGACAATCTCCCCATTGCCGTGTGTGGCTGGGTGGCGATCTTCGGAAGCTACATGGTCATCGGAAAATCTCAGACACTATTTGATCTGTGCTATTTCTGGACCCTTGCAGGCTCTACCTTTGCACTGCTGACACCCACGGTGATCACCTACACGGGCCCCACCAGATTCCGCTACTATCAGTTCTGGACAGAGCACCTGGTCAGCTATGTTGCCATTTTTTACATGATCTTTGTACACCGGATGCGTCCTTATAAAAAGTCGATCGTCAAGGCATATATCGGTCTGTGTGTGCTTGCGGTCATTGCCTACTTTACAAACCGGCTGCTTGGACCGGGGGCAAACTATCTGTTTATGGCGCGCCCGGAGGATACCCCCTCTGTCCTGGATATCCTGCCGCCCAATTTTGCGCTGCGTTTGCTGATCATGGCATCGGTGATCACTGTGCTGTTTTTGGCTGCCTATTTGCCATGGTATATCAAGGACAGAAAGCTGCAAAAAGAAGCGGTCAAAGCATAAACTGTTGTTCAGAAAATGAACAAAGGCATTGCATATTGTAAATCTTATGGTATAATAGACCGATCATTATAGTTGAGGTGTTTTCATGTACGCACTACTTGCTTTTATTCCCATCGTATTCTGTGTCGTGGTGATGGCGGCTTTTAACTGGCCGGCAAAAATAGCCATGCCCATTTCCTGGCTGATCACTGCGGTTCTCGGATTCCTGGTTTGGAATATGGATATTTTGGCCGTGCTGGCCTATACCATTTCCGGTCTGTTTAATTCCATTGAGGTGCTGATCATTATCTTCGGTGCCATTTTGGTTATGAACACGCTGAAAATGTCCGGTGGTATGGTGGCCATCAATAACGGCTTCCGGTCCATCAGCCCCGATGCCCGTGTGCAGGCTGTGATCATCGGCTTCCTGTTTGTTTCTTTTATCGAAGCGGCCGCCGGCTTCGGCACTCCCGCGGCGCTGGCAGCACCGCTTCTGATCAGCCTGGGCTTCCCGCCGGTGGCAGCGGTGGTGGTTGCCCTGATCTGCGACAGCGCAGCGGTTGCTTTTGGTGCCATCGGTACGCCTGTGCAGCAGGCCATTGCCTGCTTGGGCGGTGCGGAAGCACTGGAGTCTGCCTATATCCAGCAAATGTCTTTGTGGACAGCGATCCCCCATGCTGTGGTGATGATCATTCTGCCCTTCATGGCCATTGCGGTTATGTGCAAGTTCTTCAGCAAGGAAAAGTCTGTCCGCCCGGCACTGCAGGCGCTGCCCTTCTGCTTGCTGGCAGGTGTAGCATATGCGGTTCCCTATGTGCTGGTAAATATCTTTGTGGGACATGAGTTCCCTGCACTCTTTGGCGCGCTGATCGCGTTGGTGATCACCGTTGTAGCAGCCAAGTGCAAATTCCTGACACCCAAGACCCAGTGGCACTTTGGCCCGGAATCGGAGTGGGAGGAGGGCTGGAAGGCATCTCATCCCCCTGCACCCCCCAAGCAATCTGATATTTCTCTGGTAAAAGCATGGATCCCCTATGTGATCATTTCTGTTTTACTGGTGGCTACCCGGATCCCCGAGCTGGGTATTAAGGGCCTGCTCAACGATGCCGGTAGCATTTTCGTCATTAAAAGCAGCGACCTGTTTGGGGTTGCCAATACCGCCTTTACCCTGAAGTGGGCCTATGTTCCCGGTACAGCCTTTATTCTGGTGGCGCTGATCACCGTGCTGCTCCACGGCATGAAGGGGAAAGATGTGGCGGAAGCATGGGTAGCCTCCTTTAAGCAGGTCAGCGGTGCAGCCATCGCATTGGTGTTCGGCCTTGCTATGGTGCAGATCCTGCGCTATTCCGGCTCCAACAATGTGGCGGAAACGGACGCAATGAAGAGCATGATCTACTATATGGCCGAAGCACTTTCGCAGGTTGGCAAGGGCCTTTATATTGTGATCTCTCCTGTGATCGGTGTGCTGGGTGCCTTTATCTCCGGTTCTAATACGGTGGCGGTGACCCTGTTTGCCAACCTCCAGGAGCAGGCAGCAACCAATTTGGGCCTGAATACTGCCATTGTGGTTGCAGCCAATACCATTGGCGGTTCTATCGGCAATATGATCTGCGTCAACAATGTGGTTGCCGCCTGCGCAACTGCCGGAACAGCCGGACGGGAAGGCAGAATCATCCGCATCAATGCCATCCCCGCTGCTATCTATACCGTGATCGTGATCGCGGTGCTGTTCGTTGCGTTTTACTTACTGGGGCTGTAAAATTATATTTACAAGCACCTGTTTTTCAATGCAGAAGATTGACAACTTTTCAGAGTGTGATAAGATAAAAGTGATAGCAAGATACGCGAAGATGGTATGTCTTTGAATATATATACTTGGGAGGTACTATGAAAAAACGGATTTGTCTTCTGCTGGCATTGATACTGCTGCTGAGCTTTGCGGGCTGTGGCGAACAGACACCTGAGGAAACCACCACTGCCCCCACAGAGACCACCGCACCGGGGGTAGAGGTGGATTATTCTGCCTATATGTGTCCCTGGACAAAGGCGGATCTGGATGCTGCCAGAAGTGACGGAAAAATGCACTATTTCTTCATGGCTGCTGAGGGCCTGCATATCAGCATGAACCAGCAGAATGTGGACAAGTGGGGTGACAGCACCCTGGTGGTATTCCCTGACGGAAAGCTGATGCTCATCGACACCGGCCCTGTTGCTTACGGTCCTGTGCTGCTGCGGAATTTGCAGCAGATGGGCGTGGAGCGGCTGGACTATATGCTGATCTCCCATCCTCATGGGGATCATCAAAATGGTGCCTTTTCCGAGACCAACAAGGATGGGGGCATTCTGGATCTCATCGGTGTTGACAAGGTTTACTGGCGTGGTGCCGGTGTAGGCAGCAGCGACAAGGACCTTCTGGTGGGCACTGTCTGTGCCGAGAAGGGGATTCCCTGTGAAGTTATTGAGCAGGGCACGGTGATCCAGTTTGGCGAGGTTACCATGAAGGTGCTTTGGCCTATGGCAGGTACCAGCGAATTCTTGGTATCCAAGAGCGATATCAACGATAAGTCCATTACCCACCGCTTTGAGTTCCAGGAGCATTCTGCGCTTTTTGCCGCAGACCTTTACTATGTCGGTGAGGATATGCTGATGAAGTTTAACCGGGACGAGGACCTGGATGCGGATTTCCTGAAGGTCCCTCACCACGGTCATGCCACCTCCAGCTCCGGAACCTTCCTGGCGGCTGTCAGCCCGGAGCTGTCTGTAGCAATGGCCCGTGTGCCGATCCCGCCCTCTCTGCGTAAGCTGTATAACTCCATGGGCAGTGAGCTTCTGTACGACCTGGTCAACGGTTATATCCATGTATCCGCTGCCGCTGACGGCACGATGGAGTACACCACCACCCGGAATCACGACCCCAACCTGCAGGCGGAACTGAATACTCCCAGTGCATCCTTGCAGCCTACCTCCTGACCACTTGCAAGGAAAGACTCAAAACCGGAGGCAAGGGGATATGAAGGCGAAACTATTTGCTGAGGCAATTGGGAAATTTCTGCTGGGTGTGATTTTAGTGGGGGTACTGCTGTTTCTGCCGGCAGGCACCCTTGACTATTTCAACGGATGGCTGCTGATGGGGATCTTGTTTGTGCCTATGTTTGCTGCCGGGATCGTGATGCTTTGGAAAAACCCGGGGCTTCTGCAAAGCAGACTCCGGGCCAAAGAGAAGCAGAAGGCCCAGGACCTGGTGGTAAAGCTCAGCGGGCTGATGTTTGTGGCGGGCTTTGTTATTGCGGGACTTGGTGTCCGGTTTGGCTGGTATCTGCTGCCAAAGGGGATCTCCATCGGAGCGGCAGTGGTATTCCTGTGTGCGTATGTGCTGTATGCCCAGGTGCTTCGTGAGAACACATACCTGAGCCGTACCATCCAGGTGCAGGAAAACCAAAAGGTCATCGATACAGGACTTTACGGCATTGTCCGGCATCCTATGTACAGCGTGACGCTGCTGCTGTTTCTGTCTATGCCCCTGGTTCTGGGGTCTGTGTACGCATTTTTGGTATTCCTGCTGTACCCGTTTCTCATTGCAAAACGCATAAAACATGAAGAGGCGCTTCTGGCAGCGGAGCTGGAAGGCTACACGGAGTATCAGCAGAAGGTAAAATATCGCCTGATCCCGTTTCTTTGGTGAAGAAATAAGCCCGGAATGGATGTTCCGGGCTTATTTGCGCGCTATTTGGTGAGGTCGATCCGGAGGGCCGGCCGACCGTCGTATTCTTTTTCCAGCTCCAGGCGAAGCACATGGCGGTAAATGCCTGTGAATTGCGCCTGAGCGGTTTTCAGGTCGTTGGCAGTGATCCTGCCCGCCTCGAACAGCGTTCGCAGCTTTTTTGCTTTTTTCTCCAGCCGGGCAAATTCCCGGTGGATGCCGCCCAGGGCTCTGGCAGCGGTGGGGTCAGAATAATAATGCATATGCGTTCCTCCTATATCCTTTGGTACAGGAAGGCAACAAAAAAAGCCTATCCTGCAAAATGGTTAGAGTTTCCCTGCGGGGAACTCAAACCAATGCAAAATAAGCTGTAAATTGTAGCCACATGATAGCATGTGCACCGGGCTTTGTCAAGAGCCTGCTTTTTATCCTCCGGACAGAAAATACTTGCTGGAATCTCCAATGTGGTTCTTGCAATCAATGGCGAAAATGGTATAATAAGGTCGTATTATTTTCCTTTTGAAAGGGGACGGTAGAGAAATGCTTGAAAAGATCTTCAAACTGAAAGAAAACAAAACCAATGTCAGGACAGAAGTCGTTGCGGGTATCACGACCTTTATGACAATGGCATATATCCTGGCGGTGAACCCCAGCATCCTGGCGGATGCCGGAATGGACTCCACAGCGGTCCTGTTGGCAACGGCAATTGCTTCCTTTATCGGAACAGCCTGCATGGCGCTGATGGCAAATCTGCCCTTTGTTCTTTCTGCAGGTATGGGCCTGAATGCTTACCTGGCTTACACGGTGGTCATTGGCATGGGCTACTCCTGGCAGATCGCACTGCTGGCAGTTTTGGTTGAGGGTATTTTGTTTATTATCCTGTCGCTGACCAATGTCCGGGAAGCGATCTTTAACGCGATTCCCCTGACGCTGAAGCGTGGTGTCTCCGTTGGCATCGGTCTGTTTATTGCCTTTATCGGCCTGCAGAATGCGGGTCTTGCGGTGGATGCATCCACTTTGGTCACCATTACCAGCTTTACCGACCAGTTCTCCACCCAGGGCATCTGCGCATTGCTGGCAGTGGTAGGCCTTCTGTTTACTGCTGTGCTGCACATTCTGAATGTGAAGGGCTCGATCCTGCTGGGCATTGTGTTTACCTGGGTTTTGGGTATCATTTGCCAGCTCACCGGGATCTATGTGCCCGCACCGGAGGCCGGCTTCTATTCTGTGATCCCCACCAGCTTTATTTCTGTGGACTTTTCTGCACTGGGCAAAACCTTCGGTCAGTGCTTCCAGGTGGATTGGAGCGCTATCCGTCCCTTTGACTTTATTGTTGTGGTGTTTGCGTTCCTGTTTGTGGATATGTTTGATACCCTGGGTACACTGATCGGTGTGGCAACCAAGTCTGACATGCTGGACAAGGATGGCCGCCTGCCCAGAATCAAGGAGGCTCTGCTGGCAGATGCTGTCGGCACCACGGCAGGTGCTGTGCTGGGTACATCCACTATCACCACCTTCGTGGAGTCTGCCTCCGGTGTTTCCGCCGGTGGCCGGACCGGTCTGGCGGCAATGGTTGCCGGTGTGCTGTTCCTGCTGTCCACACTGTTTGCACCTCTGTTTACTGTGATCCCCTCCTTTGCAACTGCACCTGCGCTGATCATGGTTGGCTTCCTGATGGTAAGCTCTGTCACTGAGATCAGCTTCAAGGACGATAACCTGACAGAGGCGATCCCTGCATACATTGCCATTATTGCAATGCCTCTGTTCTACAGCATTTCCGAGGGCATCAGCCTGGGCATCATTTCCTACGTGGTTCTGAATGCCTGCACCGGAAAGGCAAAGAAGGTCACACCGCTTCTGTACGTACTTGCGGTGCTGTTTGTGCTGAAGTACATTTTCCTGTAAAAAGATTTCTGCCGGTACAGCCTGTCTGGCTGTGCCGGCAAACCATTGGAGGAAGATATCATGGAGATTAAGATCCTGCATTTGGTGGAGGGCGCCCGAAAGGCAACAGGACTTACGGTGATCATCGATGTGTTCCGGGCCTTCACGGTGGAAGCCTTTCTTGCCCAGAATCATGCCGGGAAGATCATTCCTGTCAGCAGCCTGGAAAATGCCGTTGCCTACCGGCAGAGCCATCCGGAGGCGCTTCTGTGCGGAGAGCGCAAGGGTGTTATGGTGGAAGGCTTTCAGTATGGAAACTCGCCTTCTCAGATCGAAAATGTGGACTTTACCGGAAAAACAGTGGTCCACACCACATCGGCAGGCACCCAGGGAATCGCCAATGCCATCCACGCGGAAGAGATCCTGGGAGGCAGCTTGGTCAATGCCAGGGCTATTGCCGCCTACATCCGGCAGAAGAACCCGGAGCAGGTATCCCTGGTGTGTATGGGCCTGGACGGCAAGGAGCGGACCGACGAGGACACCTTCTGCGCCAAGTATATCATGAGCTTGCTGCAGAACAACCCTATGCGGAATGTAAAGCATCATATTGCCAAGCTCAAGCATACCGATGGGGCAAAGTTTTTTGATCCTGCCCAGCAGGCGGTCTTTCCGGAGCGGGATTTCCTCCTGAGCACACAGTGCGACCGGTTTGACTTTGTGCTGCGCCTGAAGGCAGATACGCAGACGGAGCTTGGCTATATGGAGCGGGTGGATGTAACCTATACGGAAGAGACGGTACAGCCCACCTGTGTGAAACCGGGAGATATGCTGTCCCAGTTCAGCCCGGAGCAGATCAATGCATTTCCCAAGGAAGTGAAGGCGTCGGTCAGCTACGGCAAGTTCCGGCCGGCAGAGGGGAATTTTGATGCGGCACTGATCCTGGGCGGCAACCCGGATGTTTTGGAAAGCCGCGCGGCAGCGGCTGCGAAGCTTTACCATCAGGGACGGTGCAGCCTGTTCATCCCCACCGGCGGTGTTCCCTGGGAGACAGAGTTCGGCTATCTTTCGGAGTGCGAGACCCTGTACCGCTATATGGTCAGCATGGGTGTGCCGGAAGAAAACATTCTTATTGAGGCAAATGCCACCACCACCCATGAGAATATGCAATGCTCCCGGGAGCTGCTTTCCCAGCGGATGCCATTGTCCGGCGCGCGCCTGGCGGTGGTCACCTCTGCCTACCACACCCGCAGAAGCGTTCAGATCTCCCGGTTCTACATCCCGGAGGCGCAGCATTTTGAGGTCCGGGCAGAAGCTCCCAATGACGATCCGTTGAACTTCCATAAAGACCCCCGGCTGGTAACGGCTGTTACAACAGAATGCAGACTCCTGTGCAAGGATATTCAAAAAGGCATTTGCAAGGATTTTCCCTGTATCGAATAAGAAAAACCGCAAGCATGGGCAAAGCCCGTGCTTGCGGTTTTTTGTTTGATAAGGATCAGCTGTTTTTCATAATGATCTGCTCTACCAGATCGGCAACATCTTCACAGCTGTCGCAGCACTTCTCCAGGCAGTCATACATGGTGGTCCATGCCATAACATAGATGGTCTCGTTGCTGCCGGTGTAAAGACCGCGGATCGCTTCCACATACAGGCGGTCGCCTTCCTCTTCCAGAGCGTTGATCTCGATGATCTTTTCCTTCAGAAGAGCGGACTTGCGGAAATTATGCAGCTCGCCGGACATCTCCTGCATGGCTCTGCAGCTGTCGCAGATCACCCGGGTGAACTCCTTGGCATCTGTCCGGAAATCCTGGATGTTGTACATGTAAAGGCAGCGCAGAACATCTTCAATGCTGTCGACCACATCGTCGATGCAGTGTGCCAGGCCGACGACATCCTCGCGCTCAATGGGCGGGATAAACTCCTTCATCAGCTGCTCCATCATTTCGTGCTTCACACCGTCAGCGGTGTGCTCGATGGCATGCATTTTCTCAGCCTGGATCTTCAAATTGGAGGCATCATAACTTTCCACACACGCCTGCAGCAGATTGGCAGCGTCGCAGGCATAGCCGATGCACTTGGAAAACATGTCGTAATAGTAATTATTTTCTTTCTTTGCCATAATCGATTCTCCTTTTTAATCTGTCAGAACAGCCACATAAACAGTTTGGCCATCAAAAATCCGATGATACCGCATCCGGGGAAGGTGAGCACCCATGTGAGCACCATTTCCCGTACCACGCCCCAGTTCACGCTGGACAGGCGGCGGGCAGCGCCCACGCCCATGATGGCGGTGGTCTTGGTATGGGTGGTGGGGACCGGGATTCCGGTCAGAGAGGACAGCAGCAGGCAGCCTGCCGCAGCAATGTCAGCGGCGAAGCCCTGATACTTCTCCAGCTTGACCATGTCCATGCCCACCGACTTGATGATGCGGTAGCCGCCGATGGAAGTGCCCAGACCCATCACGGCGCTGCACAGAATCATCAGCCAGATGGGAATCTGGAAGCTGGTCACGTCGCTCTGGCCCTGTGCCAGGAAGATGCCCAGCATGAACACGCCCATGAACTTCTGGCCGTCCTGCGCACCGTGCATGAAGGCCATGGCTGCGCCGCCGGCCACCTGTCCGCCCCGGAAGAAGCCCAGCGTACTGCGGCGGTCGATGCCCTTGCAGATCAGCTCGATGAGCTTGACTGCGGCCCAGCCCACGCCGAAGCCCAGCACCGTGGACAGGCCCAGACCGTACACCACCTTGATCCACTCGCCGCCGTTGATGCCGGCCAAACCGCCGTGGAGGGCGATGGCTGCGCCGGAGATGCCGGCGATGAGGGCGTGGCTCTCGCTGGTGGGGATGCCGAACCACCACGCAGCGGTGGCCCACACCACGATGGCGAACAGCGCCGCACACAGCGCCACCAGCGCATCGCCGGAGCTGCCACCGAAATCCACCATCTTATAAATGGTGGCGGCCACGCTGGCATTGACCATGGTCATCACCAGCACGCCGAAGAAGTTGAACACCGCCGCCATGAGAATGGCTGCTCTGGGCGACATGGACTTGGTGGACACGCAGGTGGCGATGGCGTTGGGCGCATCCGTCCAGCCGTTTACCAGAATGACACCCAGGGTGAGCACCACCGTAATGGCCAGCACCGGGTTGGATGTAAGCTGGGAAAGGAAGTCCGATAATGAGATTGTCATAGGTTCCCCTCTCTTTGTTTCTCTAAGATCAAACAGGCTTGTCCCAATGGGGACACGTCTTTTACATTTTACATACATTTTCTCCGTTTGTCTATCCTTCTTTCCGATTTTTGGGCAAATAGAAAACCAGCCGACTGTCATCGGCTGGTTTTTGTCCATTTCGGCAAGGGAATGTGGGCCTCAGACCGCCACAGCACCGCCAGCGCACCCCGCTCCACCGCAACGCAGGCAGGTTCGCCGGTAAATTCATTGCTCACGCCCAGGGGGACATCGCAGGTGAGAACAGCCCCGTGCAGGGAATATTTCAGCCCCGTGAGGGTCACACCCTCTGCCGCACCACCCACGGCGAATACCGACAGCGTGCCGCTGCACTCCGCCGGAAAATCCAGCCGCCCCGCCGAAGTCGGAGGCCAAGCGGTC
>JAZSER010000046.1:0-14535 GCA_045531815.1 Faecousia sp.
GGGAGGGGATGGAACCCCTCCCCTACAGTGGGTGTCCGATAACGCTTCGTAGGGGAGGGTCTCTGCGCCCTCCCGTTACCGCACCGATTATACCAACTGGGTGCGCTTATGCCACCGGGTAACGGGAGGGGATGGAACCCCTCCCCTACAGTGGGTGTCCGATAACGCTTCGTAGGGGAGGGTCTCTGCGCCCTCCCGTTACCGCACCGATTATACCAACTGGGTGCGCTTATGCCACCGGGTAACGGGAGGGGATGGAACCCATCCCCTACAGTGGATGTTCGATGGCGCACCTATGTAGGGGAGGGCCTCTGCGCCCTCCCGCAAACCGCACTGATTATACCAACCGGTATGCTGGGGGCAAAAAAGCGGGCCTGCCCTTGGGCAGACCCGTTTTACGCTTGCCAATATTACAGATACTTCTTGATCTCCTCGGAGGCAGCCGCGGGATCGTCAGAAACGGTCACGGTGATCTCCATGAAGTTGGTCTCGGCAAACTTTGCGCACCACAGAAGGAACTCCTCTGCAGCAGCACGGTCAGTGCCGATGGTCTTGTACAGGTTGTCGATGTACACATTGGTAATATCGTAATTGCCGGCATGCAGGCCGCTGAGCAGACCCTTGAGCATATCGGAATTGGAAATGCCGTACTCCTTGGAGTCAACCAGGCGAACCTTGTGAGGCAGATCGTAGGTCAGCTTCTTATCATATTCGATGCAAACCACATCGCCATGTGCATTGACGACAGCATCCTTAATGGAATCGATCATCTTCTTGGTCTTGCCGGAGCCCTTCAGGCCCATAATAACATGAATCATAGGAAACATCCTCCTTTGCTGTGCAGCTTTTTATGCTGTATCATAATTCTACCAGTAAAACAGCATTTTTGCAACAACTATTTGCAATTATTTTTTAGATTGCGGACAGACTTGCAATGACAGTGGGATCAGGCCTCATAGCCGGGCTTGCCCAGCAGCTGGAACATATTGCGCTTGTAGAACTCCACACCGGGCTGGTTGAAGGGATTGACCCCCAGCATATAGGCGGAAACACCGCAGGCCAGCTCGAAGAAATAGAACATCTCACCCAGCTTCTGGGCATTCAGCTGTCCCATATCCATGGTGATCACAGGCACACCGCCATCCACATGGGCTGCCAGAGTGCCAAGGTAAGCCTTCTCGTCCACAAAGTCCAGGGTCTGACCTGCCAGGTAGTTCAGGGCATCCAGGTTCTTGTGGTCGGTGCCGATGGTCAGCTTCTTCTCCGGAGGATCGAACCGGACCATGGTCTCGAAAATGTTCCGCTCACCCTGCTGGATCATCTGACCCAAAGAGTGCAGATCCGGGGTGAACTCGGCAGTGACCGGGAAAATACCCTTGCCGTCCTTGCCTTCGCTTTCACCGAAGAGCTGCTGCCACCAGCCGCCCATCATCTTGAAGCCCGGCTCAAAGGACTCCAGGATCTCGATGCACTTGCCGTTGCGGTACAGCAGGTTGCGGATGGCTGCGTACAGCCAAACGGGATTTTCAAAGGAGCGGATATCGTAATCCTTCTTTGCCTGGGCAGCGCCCTGCATCACCTCCATGGGGTCAATGCCTGCCACGGCCATGGGCAAAAGACCAACAGCAGTGAGGACACTGTAACGGCCGCCTACATTGGGGGGGATCACGAAGGTCTCCCAGCCCTCCTCCTCTGCCATCTGACGCAGTGCGCCCTTGACAGGGTCGGTGATGGCATAGGTACGGGCCTTAGCGCCCTCTGTGCCGTACTTGCGCTCCAGCATCCAGCGCAGCGCCCGGGTGGCAATGGCGGGCTCGGTGGTGGTGCCGGACTTGCTGATAATGGCAATGGAGAAATCCTTGCCCTCCAGCAGCCGCTGCAGCTCGTTCCATGCCCGGGTGGACAGGGTGTTGCCTGCATAGAAGATCTGGGGATCACCCTTGCCCTTGCCGATATTGTGGTTGGCGCCCTGGAGAAGCTCAATGGCTGCCCGGGGGCCCAGGTAGCTGCCGCCGATGCCGATGACCACGAATACATCGCTGGTCTCCCGAATGCGCTTGGCAGCGCTGCGGATCCGGCAAAGCTCCTCGGTCTGCTCCTGGGTGGGCAGATCCAGCCATCCCAGGAAATCATTTCCTGCACCGTTTCCCTCGGTGAGGGTCTCATGGGCGGCAAAGACTTCCTTTTCGGTAGCCAACAGGTCCGGCAGAGAGATCTTGCCCCAAACATTGGAAATATCCACATTTATCATAAAAAGATACCATCCTTTCACATTTCTGTGAGTCTATGTTACCGCAAAATTCAGTCAAACGCAAGTGTTCTGTGGAAAGATTCAAGGTTTTTTCAGCTGAAAAACCGGAAAAGCTTTGATGCAGCTATAGATTTTTCCCCGACCTTCCTGTATAATAAAAGAAAATTTCTCACAGGAGGAGGAACCTATGCAATACGGCTTCGGTGTGGACCTGGGTGGTACGACCGTGAAACTGGGCTTTTTTAACGCACAGGGCACGCTTCTTGACAAGTGGGAGATCCCCACAGATACCTCCGATGCAGGCAGCCGGATCCTGCCGGATATCGGACGGTCCATCCTTTCTTACCTGGAAACGAAACAGATCCCCCGGGAGCAGATCCTGGGAGTGGGCATCGGGGTTCCCGGCCCGGTCCGGCCCGACGGCACGGTGAACCGCTGCGTCAACCTGGGCTGGGGGGCGGTGGATATTCCCGGCCAGTTGGGAAGCATCACCGGATTTCCTGTGAAGGCGGGCAACGATGCCAATGTGGCAGCCCTGGGAGAATGCCGTGTAGGCGGCGGCCGGGGCTGTGAGAATATGCTGATGATCACACTGGGGACCGGTGTGGGCGGCGGCTTGGTCCTGGGGGGCAAGCTGGTCCACGGTGTCCACGGTGCCGGGGGCGAGATCGGCCATATCTGTGTCGATCCTCAGGAGCAGGAGGTCTGCGGCTGCGGCAGACGGGGTTGCCTGGAGCAGTACTGCTCTGCCACCGGTGTGGTGCGCCTTGCCCGACGCTTTTTATCTGCGGAGGATACCCCCTCGGTGCTCCGGGGGCAGGAGGCCTTTACCTGTAAGGATGTTTTTGACGCGGCTGCGGCAGAGGACCCGGCAGCCCTTCAGATCCTGGAAAAGATGTATTCTGTATTGGCCTATGCCATTGCCAATCTGTGCTGCAGCGTAGATCCCCAGGTGGTAGTGCTGGGAGGCGGTGTCAGCAAGGCGGGCAAGCCCCTTTTGGAGGGCGTGAGGCGGCATTTTAAAGAAAAGGCATTTTATGCCTGCCGGGATACGGAGTTTGCCCTGGCCACCCTGGGCAACGATGCCGGCGCCTGCGGCGCATTCCAGCTGCTTTTGTAACAGAATCCCCGCACCCGGTTTGATTGCCATCCCTACATTCCTGTTACGGGGAATTTCCAATATATCGAAATCGTAGGGCGGGGGCTTTTTATGGATTCTCCCACGGCCTAAAAACATGCCACCGGCATGTTTTCTTAACGGCCTTTCGAATCCCATCACCCGCAAATACCCATATAAAAAAGAGAGTAGCTAAAGCTACTCTCTTTTTTATGGGGTGGGTGATGGGATTCGAACCCACGAATACCGGAACCACAATCCGGTGCCTTAGGCCTCTTGGCGACACCCACCATATTCTGTTGCGTTTGAATGGTACGCCAGGAGGGACTCGAACCCCCGACCTACTGCTTAGAAGGCAGTTGCTCTATCCAGCTGAGCTACTGGCGCATTTCGTTGGAGCGGGTGACGGGAATCGGACCCGCGTATCCAGCTTGGAAGGCTGGTGTTCTACCATTGAACTACACCCGCATCAGGCCTGGCGCATTCAGCTAGAAAATTCTAGCATAATTATTTGCGTCTGTCAAGGCTCATTTGCCAGAATTTCCGGTATTTTTTTATAAATCACATCTGCAACCGCACCATCTGCGCAATTACATACCGTAGGATACCGGTCTGCCACCAACGCATCTGCCGGACAGAAGGCATAGTCTGCCGCGTCCAGCATGGCAATATCGTTTTCTCCGTCGCCTACGCACACCAGAAGCTTCTTGCCGAGCCGCTTCTGCAGCTGCCGGGCTGCGTTGCCCTTGGACACACCCTTTGCGTGGACATCGATGATCCGGGGCGCTGCCCGGAAGACCTCCACCTTGTCCCCATAGAGCTGGCGCAGGGTCTGCTCCGCCTGGTCAAACCGGGCGGTCTCCTCCGGGGTGGTGGTGTACATATCGGCAACCACAGGCTTTCGCACCGTGCCAAAGAGGGCAAACTTCAAAAATACCCCCACATCCTGCCCCCACTGGGCGCACTGATGCTTCCAGCCCAGATTGTTGTACAGGGCCAGGATATCCGGCTTGGCATGGATGAGATAATGGGTGGTCTGACCCTGGATCTCCAGGTTCATATCCGGGAACAGCCGGTGGACCTGGTCCATGGTCTGCCATACATCCAGATCGATGGGGTGCAGTTGGGTCAGCTGACCCTTCTCCCAGGCGGCACTGCCGTTATACAGCAGCAGCGGCGCATTGGCAGGAAAGGTATCCATATATTTATGAAAGGTGGCAGGTCCGCGGCCGGTGTTGACAGTAAAGCTTCCCCCGTTGGCGGTAAAATATGCAATGGCATCCAGGTTGCGCTGGGGGATCCTGGAGTCCGGACCTGTCAGGGTGCGGTCGAAATCCGCGGTTAAAAGAACTTGGGAAAACATAAAAATACTCCTGTTTCAAATGGCTCAGCCCATCTTCTCCAGCTTGGCCAGGACCTCCTGAAAATAGGCAGGCAGACCTGCCTGGACGATCACCGGATGCTGATCCCGGGGATGCTGGAAGCACAGGACCCCGGCATGGAGCACCTGGCTGGTCTGTCCCAGCTCCGGCTTTTTGCTGCCGTAGACGCTGTCACCCAGAATGGGGTGTCCCAGGTAGGCCATATGGACGCGGATCTGATGGGTCCTGCCGGTCTCCAGCCGGCAGCGCACATGGGTGTAGCCACGGTAGCGGCGGATCACCTCCCAGTGGGTAACGGCACTGCGGCTGTTTCGCTGGGTGACGCACATTTTCTTCCGGTCTGAGGGATGCCGTCCGATGGGGGCATCCACTGTGCCGGAATCCTCCTTCAGATTGCCCCGGACGATGCATTCGTAGGTCCGGGACATGGTGTGGTCCTTCAGCTGGGAGGCCAGCATCACATGGGCATAATCATTTTTGGCAATGGCCAGAAGGCCGGTGGTGTCCTTGTCGATGCGGTGCACGATCCCAGGCCGCAGCTCTCCGTTGATGCCGGACAGGGAATCTGCCATGGCATACAAAAGCCCGTTGACCAGGGTGTCCTCCTGGTGACCGGCAGCGGGATGGACCACCAGGCCCTTGGGCTTGTTGATCACCAGCAGATCTTCATCTTCATATACGATATCCAGAGCCATCTTCGTGGGTACGATGTTCACAGGCTTCGGCTCCGGGAGGGTCACAGAAACGGTGTCCCCCGGCGAAAGCTTGTCATTTTTCTTTCCGGGCTTTCCACCCAGCAGGACGCAGCCTTCTTCCAGCAGCTTCTGAGCCCCGCTGCGGCTGAGATTTTCCACAGACCTTGCCAAAAAGGCATCCAGCCGTTCCCCGGAGCGGTCAGCTGTTAATATCATGCTTTTCTTCCTTCCAGAAATTCCGGTTAAAGAACACCAGGGAGATCACAAGGGCAATACAGCCGCAGGAGATAAAGCAGTCCGCCACATTGAAAACCGGAAATCTCATAAAATCCAGGTTGATCATATCCACCACATAGCCCAGCCGGAAGCGGTCGATCATGTTCCCCAGGCCGCCGCCGAACACCGCGGCAATGCACCACCGGTCAAAGGTGGAAAAGGGCATACGCTTTTTGGAAAATTCCCAAATGATCCCGGCAGTAAAGGCCGCGAAGATCACCGCAAACAGCCACTGCATCCCCTGAAAGGAGGAGAAGGCCGCACCGGTGTTCTGCACATAGGTGAGGCTGAAAAGCCCCGGGATCCCGTCAAGCCGGGTGTGCAGGGGAATATTGTCCAGCACCCAAAGCTTGGTCAGCTGGTCTGCCGCCACAATGGCCGCAGCAAACAGGGTCATAAACAGATAAAGCATCATTACCTCCGGTGCTTTCAGGGTTATCGGTAACCGTTGGGATTGTTTTTCTGCCAGTTCCAGGCGTCCCGGCACATATCCTCCAGGGAGCGTCTGGCTTTCCAGCCCAGGACGCAGGCGCTTTTGCCGGGGTCAGCATAGTAAAGGTCGATGTCACCGGGCCGGCGGGGTCCGATCACATAGGGCAGGGGCACATTGTTTGCCTTGCGGAAGGCATGGACGATATCCAGCACACTGTAGCCCACACCGGTGCCCAGGTTAAACACCTGGCAGCCGGTATGCTCCGCGGCATAGCCCACTGCTGCCACATGGCCCTCGGCCAGGTCGCACACGTGGATATAATCCCGGACGCCGGTGCCGTCGGGGGTGTTGTAGTCGTTGCCGTAGACATTCAGATGCTCCCGGCGGCCCACCGCCACCTGGGTGATATAGGGCATCAGGTTGTTGGGGATCCCCTGGGGGTCTTCTCCCAGCTTGCCGCTGGGGTGCGCACCGGCAGGATTGAAGTACCGCAGCAGGCAAACGCTCCACCGGGGGTCGGAATTGGCAATGTCGGAAAGGATCTGCTCGGACATATATTTGGACCAGCCGTAGGGGTTGGAGCAGCTGCCGGTCTGACAGGTCTCCTGCAGGGGCATGGTCTTGGAAACGGCATACACCGTGGCGGAGGAGGAGAAGACGATCCTTCTGACCCCTGCCTCCTCCATGATCTTGGTAAGGATCAGGGTAGAGCCCACATTGTTGTCATAGTAATCCCGGGGGTGGGCAACGCTTTCCGGCACAGCCTTCAGCCCGGCAAAGTGGATCACGCAGTGGATCTCATTTTCCCGGAAGATCTGCCGCAGCAGCGCTTCGTCCCGGACATCCCCTTGGTAAAATCCCAGGGACTTGCCGGTGAGCTGCTGCACCCGCTTCAGCGCCTCGGGGCTGGAATTGCACAGGTTGTCCACTACCACAACGCTGTGTCCCTGCTCCAAAAGAGCAACGCAGGTGTGAGAGCCGATATATCCGGCACCGCCGGTAACCAGAATATTCATAAGATCCCTCCAAGGAATAGGTGTAGTTTGCTCAAACGATGGAAGAGCGATAGGCAGCGGTGTGGCTTCTGTGGCTGATCACCACCGGCACACTGCTGATGAAGCGCACGGAGAAGAAGGTGTTTTCCGGAATGCCCAGCTGCTCGAAAAAGTCCGGCTGGTCAAACTGGGCCTGGTCCTCATCGGGGCGGAGCAGGCAATTCACCCGGAACACACCCAGACGGGGGCCCTGGTTCTTGATCCGCAGGATCTTCTTCTGCATATTCTCAAAGAACAGCTCAACAGAAATGTTGGCATTGATGTAATTCATATTCAGAACCGAGAAGACAAAATCCTCTTTGTTTCCGGTATTCAGGTCGGTAAAGACCCAGGTGCGGGCACCGGCATCGTCTCTGCCCTGGAGATACCGCTTCTGCAGCTCATACACACCGGCAGGATCCGGGGTATAGGGAAGCTCCAGGGTCCGCTCCTTCTCACCGGTGATCATTTCCTGGACATTCTGCCGGGTGAACAGGTAGTTTGTACCCTCCCGGTAGGTGGTGAAGGAGGTGTAAGCCAGCTTCTTTTCCACCGGAAGCAGGCAAACCTGGGGGGCAGCCAACCGGAAGCCGGCGATCTGACCTTCCTCGGTGCCGCAGCCGAAGCCGTGGTGAGGCACCTGCAGGATGTCGCATTTCAGCTCCTTGCCGTAGCGCTCTGCCATCATGGCATCGCTGAAGGAGCCGTCACCGGTCAGAAGCAGGGTCTGTCCGCCCAGCTCCATGGAGAACATCAGGGAGGTGGCATTGATGTTCTGGGAGCAGTGGATGGTATCGTCCAGGCTGGCAAAGAACAGAAGCTTTGCGTCACCGATGCTGTAGCGCTGACCGGTGTGGGGCACATACACGGGAATGCCCAAAGCCGCCACTTCCTTGCGGAACAGATCCAGAATATCGCTGCAGGTGAAATCCTCCCTGCCGGACCATTTCTGGAAGTTTACCTTTTCCGCAGCGAGCTTGGGATAATGCTCCGTGTCGTAAGCGTCGGGGAAGTTGAAGAAGAACCGCTGGACGGTTACCTCCTGGCCGTACTTTTCCATAAAGGGGAAGAAGCAGAAGTAATGGTCAGAGTGGGGGTGGGTCATGATCCAGGCGGCCACCACCGGCTTTTCAAAGGGGGAATCCTTCTTCAGCCGGGCGAAGAGATTATCGATATCTTTTTCGTAAAGGTTTGCACCGTCAATGATGATCAGCCGTCCGTCGGACAGGCGGATCACATCGGAAAGGCCGTAGTCACTGAGGTACACCTGGGTGATCCGGGGGGTGGTGCAAACAGGACCGCAGCTGTCGGAGTAGGAAAAATAGGGGCTTTCCTCCTCCACCACCAGCTGCAGCTGATCGGTGTTTTCAAAGTAGTTGATAAAAATGCCCTGACCGTCCTTCCGGTAAGCGGCAAAGCACCGGTGGGCAGACAGCTCTGCCTCGTGGCGGGCATAGCCCTCCCCCTCCAAAAGGCTGCAGTACCGGTCAAAGCTGTTCGGTGCGGCATTGCAGATTAAAATGACCCGGGAGCTGGGGGTCTGGCGGTTATCAAAGTATTCGGTTTCTCCGAAAGCGGGAATTGTTACCATAGCGATCACCTCATTTTTTTGAGATTGTATCACAGATTTATATATATTTCAATCTGAATCCCGGGGAAAAATGAAATTTGACACTGTGCTGTAAATCTGTTACTATATTTGGCGGAGGGAATGTCTATGAAAGCAAAAAAACTAACGCAAATGGCGCTGCTTTGTGCCATTGCTCTGACGATCTTTATGGTGGAAGCCCAGATCCCCTCCCCTGTTCCCATCCCGGGCGTCAAGCTGGGACTGAGCAACATCGTCACGGTCTGTGCGGTGTACCTGCTGGGCGGGAAGGAAGCTGCCGGGATCCTGTTTGCAAGGATCTTTCTGGGGGCGGTCTTTGCCGGGAACTTTTCTGTTATCTTTTATTCTGCCGGAGGCGGTGTGCTGGCAATCCTGACCACCATCGGATTGAAGCGGGTACTGCAGCCGGAGCAGCTTTGGATCAGCGGCTGCCTCAGTGCCATCGCCCATTCTGTGGGGCAGATGGCAGTGGCCCTTTGGCTCACCGGCACACCCTCCCTGCTGATCTACCTGCCGGTGCTGGTGGTGTGCAGCGTCATCAGCGGCGCCTTTACCGGGCTGTGCGCCCAATTGCTTTTGAAACGGGGGAAAGCTCTGTGGAAAACTTTTTTCAAATGAATCTGACGCCCCAGCAGGTGAATCAGATCACGAATTTGGGTCTTGCCCATGTGGGAGACGGGGTCTATGAGCTGATGTGCCGCAGCTATTTGTGCTGCCGGGGAGACAAAACCGTGCTGAAGCTCCACCGGGACACGGTGGACATGGTCAATGCCCCGGCCCAGGCGGCATTTGCGGACAAGCTGCTGCCGGTGCTGACGGAGGAGGAGCTTGCCTTCTACCGCCGGGGCAAAAATGCCCACACCCGGGCTGCGCCCAAGGCTGCCAGCCGGCTGGAATATGCCAAGGCCACCGGCCTGGAGACCCTGTTTGGGGCGCTGTATCTCATGGGAAGGACCCAGCGGCTGAACCAGCTGTTCGACCTGCTGGTGGAAACCGGTTGACAGTTGTGGTGCGCAGCTATTTAATCGCACCCGGTAAGCTCGATCCACCGCCCTACGCCCGCAAATCGCACCGATTATACGCACCCGGTTCGTTTGACGCACCGCACCCACTGTAGGGGAGGGTCTCTGCGCCCTCCCGCTGCCGCACCGATTATACGCACCCGGTTCGTTCGATGCACCGCACCCACTGTAGGGGAGGGTCTCTGTGCCCTCCCGCTGCCGCACCGATTATACGCACCCGGTTCGTTTGACGCACCGCACCCACTGTAGGGGAGGGTCTCTGTGCCCTCCCGCTGCCACACTTATTTAATCGTACCCGGTACGAGTCGATGGTGCGGTGCCTGCCGGCGGCGGGAGCAAGCTCCCGCCCTACGCCCGCATACCGCACCGATTATACACACCCGGTACGATAGAATCCGTAGGGGCGTTCTTTGAACGCCCGCTTACCGCACTTCCGGTATATGAAACAATGAATGGAGATCCAGTATGGCATTTGATGCATATTTTTTATCCGCTGTTCTTGGGGAGCTCCGGCAAAAGACCCAGGGCGCCCGGGTGGAAAAGATCCACCAACCCAGCCGGGACACGGTGATCCTGCACCTGCGCTGTGAGCAGGGCCGGGAAAAACTGCTGATCGCAGCCAATCCTGCCGCCCCCCGGCTGCACCTGACGGCCGCCAATCCGGAGAATCCGGAACAGCCGCCCATGTTCTGCATGCTGCTGCGCAAGCACCTGTCCGGTGCAAGGCTTCGCAGCGTGGAGCAGCTGCCCATGGAGCGGGCGGTGACCTTTACCTTTGATTGCATTGATGAGATGGGCGACCCGGTGCAAAAGCGCCTGGTGGCGGAGCTGATGGGCAGGACCTGCAATGTCTACCTTTTGGACCCGGAGGGTCGGATCCTCGATTGCCTGCGCCGCATAGGCCTGGACGAAAGCGCCAGAAGAGCCGCGCTGCCGGGGCTGATGTACCAGCTTCCTGCCCCGGTGGAAAAGGAAGACCCGGCAACCTTTGAAGATTATGTAAACCTATTGACGGCGCCCGGACCGGACGAGCTTGCCCAGCGGCTGATGGACCGGCTGGGGGGACTTTCCCCGCTGGTGTGCCGGGAGGCGGCGCTGTTTGCAGCCGGTGACACAGATGCCCGGCTGGAGGGAGCAGACCCGGAGCAGGTGGGGCAAAAGCTGTACCTGTTCTTCCGGGAGCACATCCACCACCCCACCCCCTGCTGCTATGCCGCTGCGGACGGCACACCCAAGCAGTTTGCCTTCTGTCCCATCCGGCAGTACGGAAGCAGCCTGGAGATGGAATCCTTTTCCCAGCTGCTGGACAGCTTTTACACCGTCAGGGACCGTCGGGATGCCATGCGGCAAAAGGGTCAGAGCATCCGCAAGACCGTGACCAACCTGTGCCAGCGTCTGAAGCGGAAGCTGGCAGTGCAGGAAAAGGAGCTGACCGCCACCTTTGACCGGGAGCGGCTGCGTCAGCTGGGAGACATCGTCACCGCCAACATCCATAAGATCAAAAAGGGGCAGACCCTGCTGCAGGCAGAGGATTTTTATGATGCGGACATGAAGACCGTGGAGATCCCCCTGTCTGTTATCCTGTCTCCCCAGCAAAACGCGGCTAAGTTTTATAAGGACTATGCCAGAATGAAGACCGCGGAAAAGGAGCTGACCCGTCAGATCGATCTGGCGCAGCAGGAGCTTACCTATCTGCAGAGCGTTTTGGAGGAGCTGGACCGGGCCCAGACGGAGGCAGATCTGGAGGAGATCCGCCAGGAGCTTCATGCCGGGGGCTATGTCCGCTTAGATGCCGCAAAAAAACGGATGAAGCAGGCAAAAAGCCAGCCCATGCGCTTTGAGTCCACCGATGGCTACCCCATTTATGTGGGCAGGAACAACCGGCAGAATGACGAGCTGACCTTCAAGCTTGCCCGGAAGGACGATCTGTGGCTCCATGCCCAGAAGGTCCACGGAAGCCATGTGATCATATCCTGCGGCGGCACGACCCCGCCGGACGATACCGTCACCCAGGCGGCCCAGCTGGCAGCCTACTATGCCGAAAGCTGCGGCGGTCAGAACATCCCGGTGGATGTGACACCGGTAAAGCAAGTGAAAAAGACCCCCGGCAGCAAGCCGGGCATGGTGATCTACCACACCTACCGAACGGTGATCGTGAATCCCTACAAGGACATCGTGGTGGATGCGCTGAACGCAGAAAAGAAGGAGTGAGCCTATGCGCTACGAAGTGCTGCATTTAAAAGATACCTTTCCTTTTTTGGGAGAAAACGGCTGCGACCCTACGGTGGAGGTCTACCGGCAGGAAAATCTGACGGTGCTGGGAAGAGAAAACCAGAAGCGCCCCTGTCTGATCATTTGCCCCGGCGGCGGTTACCGGATCGTGTGCCGGAAGGAGTCTGAGCCGGTGGCGCTGCACTTTTTGCCGGAGGGCTTTCTTGTGTTTGTCCTGACCTACAGCACCGTGCCGAACCACTTCCCTACCCAGCATCGGGAGCTGGCAGCAGTTTTGGAGCTGATCCACAGCCACCGGGAGGATTGGGGCTGTGATACCGAACGGATCGCGCTGATGGGCTTTTCCGCAGGAGGACATCTGGCTGCCCACTATGCCAACTGTTATGATTGTGAAGGGGTGCGGCAGGTATTTCCCCAGAGCAAGCCGGTGCAGGCATCCCTGCTCTGCTACCCGGTGCTCTCGGCAGACCTTGGTATACGCCACAGCACCACCGTAAAGCGGATCTCCGGGCACGATCCCGCCACACCGGAGGACGCGGTGTTCTTCTCCTGTGAAAAGCAGGTAACGGAGCGCACCCCGCCTGCGTTCCTGTGGCACTGCGCCGGAGACAAAACGGTCAGCGCCCGGCACTCCATGTGCTATGCTTCTGCGCTGCTGGAGCACAATGTACCGGTGGAGCTGCACATCTATCCCTACGGAAAGCATGACCTGGTCACCGGGGATCTGCAGACCAACAATGCCCTTCCGGAGCATTCCCACTATGTCAAGGATTGGCTGCCTGCGGCAAAGCAGTGGCTGAAAATGATCTTCGCAATGGAATAACATCCGGGTGCTGCTTCCTGCAGCACAGATTACACAATATTTGGCTTTCTCCATTGACTTTCCCGAAACTGGGTCTTATAATGTCTCTGAAATATACATATATACATAAGGAGGGATCCCTATGAGTAAACCTCTTGAGGGAATCAGAGTCCTGGAGCTGTCCACCTTCGTAGCAGCGCCTGTTTGCGCCCGTTTGCTGGGTGAGTTGGGTGCGGATGTCATCAAGGTAGAGCGTCCGGAGGGCGACCAGTGGCGTGAAACCGGTGTCAGCTTCCTGCCTGCCCGCTTTTCCAAGGAGGAAAACCCGGTTTTTGACATTTACAACAGCGGCAAGAAGCATATTGCCCTGAACCTGAAAGATCCTGCCGCCATGGAGGTATTCCATAAGCTGCTGGAAAAGACCGATGTGCTGATCACCAACACCCGCCCCAAGGCATTGGAGCGGCTGGGCCTTTCCTACGCACAGCTGAAGGACCGTTACCCCGGTCTGGTGTATGCCATGCTGGTGGGCTACGGTGAGAAGGGTCCCGAGGCGGCAAAGCCTGCCTTTGACACCGTTACCTTCTGGTCCAAGAGCGGCTTTTTGATGGACCAGGCAGTGGCCGGCGAGCATTATATGCCGGTGGTCCCCCCCTCCAGTGCCGGTGACACCGTCAGCGGTATGTTCCTGATGGGTGAGATCTGCGCGGCCCTGTTCCGCAGAGAGCGTACCGGAAAGGGCGACTTTGTCCGCTCCGGATTGTACCACAACGGTATCTTCACCATGGGCACTATGAACATCATCAGCCAGAAGCCCTTCGGTAGAAAGTATCCCCTGAGTCGTGTGGACCAGGGTGTTCCCGGCGGTTACTATCAGTGTGCCGACGGAGAGTGGGTGTTCATTGCCGCTGCCTACGCAGCCACCATCATTCCCAAAATGTGCAAGGCCATCGGCAGAGAGGATCTGCTGGAGAATACGGAGTTTATGACCGGAGCTACCCGCTGGCAGAACCGGGAAAAGTATTATGCCATTTTCCGGGATGCCTTCCTGACCAAGACAAGCCAGGAGTGGAAGGTCATTGCCGAGGAGCTGGACTTCCCCCTGGAGCGGATGACCCATTACAGCGAGGTCACCGAAGATCCCCAGGCCTGGGCCAACGATTACCTGGAGCATGTGGAATTTGCCAATGGCCGTGTGGATGTGATGCCCACCAGCCCACTGGAGATGGATTCCGTGGGTCCTGTCAAGACCAAGGTCGCACCGGGGATCGGTCACCACACCCAGCAGGTCCTGGAGGAGCTGGGCTACACCCAGGCGGAGCTGGATCAAATGTACAGCACAGGCGCCATCAAATAAGCACAGAGAAACAAAAGCATCGCCACAGGCTGTTTTGCCTGTGGCGATTTTTGCACCCCATTGTCATCCCGAGCGCAGTCGAGGGATCTCATGTAATATCCGCAGTTTCTTACCCTACGGTTGCTGTTCGATGGCGCACCTATGTAGGGGAGGGTCTCTGTGCCCTCCCGTTGCTGCACCGATCATACCAACCGGGTGGGTTTATGCCACCGGGTAACGGGAGGGGATGGAACCCCTCCCCTACAGTGGGTGTCCGATAACGCTTCGTAGGGGAGGGTCTGCGTGCCCTCCCGCAAACCGCACCGATTATTTCTACCCGGTACGA
>JAZSER010000083.1:0-15216 GCA_045531815.1 Faecousia sp.
TCATTGACAGCGATGCGGAATCCACCGTCAAAATTATCATTGGCCTTCAAAGTGATACCCTTTAACATTTTTTCTTTAAGTGCTGCCAGTAAGGTTTCTTCCAACTTATTAAGGTCTTGAGTATTCAAAATCACTGCGATATCTTCTGCATCCGGCTTGTTTGCCCAATTTTCAACAATGCTGATAATCAGCCCTTCGAATGCATCCGATGAATATACAGCAGTAACATTTTCGCTAACGATAGCATTAAGCTCTCTTGTTACACTTTCTCTGAAAGAAATAAGCAGATTGCGACCCGCCTGACGAATAGCATCCTCGCTTGATTTCGTCATTCGCTCGGTTTCAGTTCTTGCAAGGCTCATGATTTTATCTGCCTGTGCCTGTGCATCGGCAATAATCTTTTCGGCATCTAACTTTGCCGCTTCAACGATAGCCTTAGCTTCTGCTTCAGCGGTTTCAACACCATCCTTCTTAATCTGCTCAATAAGCTCCTGAAGTTGAACTTCCATAATTCTATCTCCTTTTATATTTAGTCAATTTTATTGCTAAAAAACAAAATGGATCCAGCTTCCTCTGCAGACAGCTAGATCCATTAATGCAATCATAATTATTCGACTTTATAAGAGCATAGCACACTTTTATCCTTTCGTCAAGACCTTAGAAGGATAAAGACACAAAAAACTCAATTTCAATTATGACTTTTGAGAGTTACCCCAAAAGCACAAGTATGCGTGAACCAAATTATGAGCAAAGTGAAAAATACAGTATAGCCAATGACGACTATACTGTATTTTCTGTCATCCCACTCGGTTTGCGTAATACTCCGTTAAGGATAACACGCTTTTGGCTGCAGGTTTTTAATATTTCTTGCTTAAAAGCGCCCGCTCTGTTTCCTGGATAGATTCCCTGGCGGCATCGGAGCGGCTGTGCACCACATAGTAGTACAGTGCGTCGATGATGGCCAGCTGCACGATCCGGGAGTTAAGGCCCAGAATGTTGTACTGGGTCTCCTCTGCGGAGGTGGCAAGGACGATGTCTGCGTATTTCATCACAGGGGACTTGCCGGCATTGGTGATGGCAACGGTGGCAGCACCGTGCTCCCGTGCCAGCTTCAAAGCATCCACAATGTCCTTGGAGGAGCCGGAGTGGGAGATGGCAATGGCCACATCCCCGGGCTTTAAGTGGGAGGCGGCGATCACCTGCATATGGTTGTCGGAATAGGACACGGCCTGCAAGCCGGCCCGGAGGAATTTGTGGGCGCCGTCCAGGGCCACGGATGCGGAATTGCCCAGGCCGAACAGGGCGACCGTACCGGCGCAGCATAGCTTTTCCGCTGCGGCAGCAATGGCGGCATGGTCCAGGGAGGATTTGGTTTTCTCCAAAGACAGGAAAATGTCGTTGCAAACCTTCTCGTAGATCTGATAAGCGCTGTCCCCGTCGGAGATGCGGGTGCTGAAGGATGTGCCGCCGCCCTCAGCAGCCAGGGAGATCTTCAGCTCCTGAAAACCGCTGAGACCCACACGCTTGGAGAAGCGTACAATGGTGGCCTCGCTGCACCGGCACTGCTCTGCCAGTTCCACGATGGACAGGGAAATGATCTTGCCGGGATTGGCTTCGATCCAGTCGGCAACCTGCCGCTCTGCCTTGCCCATATCGTTGTACAGGAGTCTGATTTTCATAGAAATTCTGTCCATAAGCATTCTGTTTCCTTAAAAATTGGATTATTTTCAATTATAACGGTGAAAAAAACAGATGTCAATAAAATAACTGTTGAAATTATTTTCATAATGTGCTAATATACAGGGGCAAATCCGAAAACAAAATAAAAATTATTTTCGCAATAAAAGAAAGGATGTATCGCAATGCAAGTCAAGTCATTTATGTTTGAGATGATCCTCTCCGAGCTGGAAGATGCAGTGGGTGTGGAGAATGTCTCTGTCTCTGAAGTAGAGCGCATGTCCTACACTGTGGACTACTTCTGGCTCAGCCGTATGTGGCAGGATCGTGGCGCAGAGGGTCCCAAGCCGGACATCATCGTCCGTCCCGGCTCCTCCGAGGAGGTTTCCAAGGTTCTGAAGATCGCCAACTACTACAAGATCCCCGTACATACCTGGGGCGGCGGCTCCGGCAGCCAGGGCGGCGCACTGCCCATGGCCGGCGGCATCCTGCTGGATATGAAGCGGATGAACAAGCTGATCTCCATTGACCTCAATGCCCATTCCATCACCGCAGAGGCCGGTATGATCTTCCAGCAGCTGGAGTGGTATGCCAACGAGAAGGGCTATTCCTGCATGCACATTCCCAGCTGCCTGACCTGCGGCACCATCGGCGGCGCACTGGCACACCGGGGCATCGGCATCTTCTCCTCCAAGTACGGCAAGATCGACGACCAGTGCATGAGCATGGAGGTGGTCCTGCCCAACGGTGATATCATCAACACACTGCCCGTTCCCAAGCATGCTGCCGGTCCTGACCTGAATCAGATCTTCATCGGCTCTGAGGGTACTTTGGGCATCATCACCAAGGCAACCTTCCGTCTGTTCGAGCTGCCCAAGTACATGAAGCACCATGCCTTCCTGTTCAAGTCCATGGGTGACGGCATCAAGGCCGGCCGGGACATCATGCAGAAGTGCCAGCCCTCCATCATGCGTCTGTTTGACGAGGCGGAGACCGTCTCCATCATCAAGAAGATCATCGGCTTTGAGAAGAAGGGCTCTTTCCTGAACCTGTCTGTGGACGGTGCGGATGAGCGCCTTGTGGACATCCAGATGGAGATCATCAAGGAGATCTGCGCCAGCTACGGTGCTGAGGATATGGGCAGCGAGTACGGTGAGAAGTGGTATGAGAACCGCATCACCTTCTTCTATCCCGACCACATCATGGACATTCCCCAGATGTTCGGTACGATGGATACCGTTGCCGACTTCTCCCATATGGAAGAGATCTACTGGGCTATGAAGCATGCTATTGAGGACAACTTCCCCGGTGTGCGCTTTATTGCACACTGCTCCCACTGGTACGGCTGGGGCACCATGCTCTATGACAGATTCATCATGGACAATCCTCCTGAGGATAAGGAAGAGGCCCTGCGCCTGCACAACCAGATCTGGAACACCGGCGTCCGTGCTGCTATGGAGCATGGCGGCGTGATCAACGATCACCACGGCATTGGCCTGAAGCTGTCCCGTCTGATGAAGGAACAGTACGGTCCTGCATTCCAGGTCATGGAAGGCATCAAGAAGCAGCTGGACCCCAACGGCATCATGAACCCCTACAAGCTGGGTCTGTAAGCCGTGTGTCAATTGGATAAGGAGGAAATGTCATGATTAGTCAGAATGCTTTACATCATGCGGAGAAGTGCCGCTTCTGTTTTATGTGCCGTCATCTGTGCCCTGTGCAGCTGCAGACCGGCAAGGAGATCAATACACCCCGCGCCAAGGGTCTTGTGCTGAGCATGATCAACAAGGGTGCGGAGCAGTTCAGCGCCGATGTGGCAGAGGCCATGTATGAGTGCCTGCTGTGTGATGCCTGTGTCAACGATTGCGCCACCGGCTATCAGCCCCCTGTTTACATCCGGGAAGCCCGTACCGAGGCAGTGGTCAATGATCTGGCCCCTGCTGCTGTCATGGAGCTGATCGAGAATATTGAAAAGTCCGGCAATATCTACGGTGAAAAGAAGGCCGACTTTGCCCAGGAAGGCACCGATGTGCTGGTCTATGTGGGCGAAGTGGCTGCCTGCAAAGCACCTCAGATGGCAAAGAATCTGCTCGCTGTGCTGGCAAAGGCCGGTGTCAGCGCCAAGGTGCTGGCAAACGAGCCTGCATCCGGTGTGATGCTGGCAGACCTGATGGGCTATGTGGACGAGGTGGCACAGCAGGCAAAGGCTTGCGCAGAAGCCATCAATGCCACCGGCCTGCAGACCGTTGTGGTTCTGGACAGCTACGATGCTGAGATCATGAAGCAGCAGTATGCCCAGTGGGGCTGCGAGCTGAAGGCTGAGGTGGTTACCGCAACAGCCTATGTTGCCAAGCTGATCGCAGAGGGCAAGCTGGAAGCCAAGGCAGAAAACGGAATACCGGCAGCCTGCCATGATGACGACCGCCTGGCAAGAACCTTCTATGAGTTCGAGCCCATCCGTGCCATGGCAAAGGCAGCCGGCTATCAGAATGCCGAGATGTTCAACAAGGAGCGTCTTGCCAAGTCCTGCGGCACTGCCGTAGCACTGGCATATATGCCCCGGATCACCACCATGGTGGCAGGCGGCCGTTGGGACGACCTGAAGCGTACCGAGGCAAAGATCATGCTCACTGCCAATCCCCAGGCATACCTGTGCCTGAGCCAGGCGATCCCCGAGGGATATGAGCTGGTGGACCTGTACGGTGCACTGGTGTAATAAAAGGATGTTTTTTCAGCGCAGTGGCGGGTTTCCGTCACTGCGCCGAAGTGCATAAATTCCGGTTTGTCGGTGCGTTGTGATTACCGAAAACGCTGTCATCCTGAGCGGAGGCGAAGCCGGAGCCGAAGGATCCGTTCTCTCATAAAGGCTGTTACCCAAGAGGAATTATGATAGGAAGCGGATTCTTCGACTCGCTACGCTGGATCAGAATGACAAACCTGCGAGTCTTTCCCTTTGACAGCGCGTTAAATTGGAATTTACGGAATGGAAGCAATATGAGAATTCTTGTATGTATGAAAGCTGTGCCGGCAACGGCCCAGGTCCAGGTGGATGGGCAGTTCCGTCTTCAGCGGGACGGTGTCAAGCTGCAGTGGAATGTTGCCGACGAGTCGGCATTGGAAGCTGCTTTGCAGCTGCGCGGCCCCGGGGATACCGTAACGGTACTGACCATGGGACCCGGCAAGCTGGAAGCGCCGCTGAAGGAGCTGCTGGCCCGGGGTGCAGACGAGGCGGTCTTGCTGACAGATCCCAAAATGGCAGGGGCAGACACCCTGGCAACAGCCGGTGCGCTGGCAGCTGCTGCCCGGTATTTGGGTGGCTTTGATCTGTATCTGTGCGGCTGTCGGGCCCTGGACGGGGAGACCGGCCAGGTACCCGGTATGCTGGCGGCAATGCTGCAGATCCCCTGCATAACCAACGCAGAATCCCTGCAGCTGCAGGACAGGGTGCTTCAGCTGCAGCGACGGCTGGAGACCGGAAATGCCCTGCTGCAGACGGAGCTTCCTGCGGTGATCAGCATCTGTGCGTACAGCTATACCCTGCGGCTGCCCGGAATTCTGGGTATGCGCCGGGCAAGGCAGAAGCAGGTGCAGATGGTATCTGCCCAGGAGCTGGGACTTGCCCCGGAGCAGTGCGGCCTCAAGGGCTCTGCTACGAAAGTGGTGACCATGAGCGCCAGGTTCCCCGGTCTTCGGAAAGGCCCGAAAGAGGAAAATATTGCAACCGGAGTCAAAAAGCTTATCGAGCTGTGCAGGGAGGTGGGGCAATGAGTGCGTCCTTTTTGGTGCTGTGTCCCTTCTCACTGGATGCGGGTTTGCTGACAAAAGCAAGAGAGCTGGCGGGAACTGAACCGGTGCGGGTGCTGGTGCAGGAGCAGGATGCGCCTGAGGCGGCTGCCCACGGTGCAGCGTGGATCCACACGCTTCCCCGGGACTTTTCCCAGCCGGATGAAGGGCTGTTTGCCCAGTGGCTGAAGGAGAAGATCCTCCAGTGGGGGTCTACTGTGGTTTTGGCACCTGCAACGGTGCAGCTGCGCAGCATCCTTCCCATGCTGGCAGCCCAGCTGGGCGCGGGCTTGACAGCGGATTGCACAGGCCTTATGATGGAAGAAAATGTTCTGATCCAGACCCGGCCTGCCTTTGGCAATTCCCTGATGGCGGATATCCGCAGCCTGTCTTCGGTGCAGCTGGCAACGGTTCGCCCGGGGACATTCCGCCCTGTTCCTGCAGCGGTGCAGAGCACCGTCATCCCGGAGACGCTGCCTCAGCAGCCGGGCCGGGTACGGGAACTGTCCTATTCCCCCTTTGCCCAGGGGCAGCCGTTGGCCCAGGCCCAGCTGATCGTAGCCGGCGGCTTGGGGATCGGCTCCCGGGAGGGCTTTGCCAAGCTGGAAATGCTGGCACAAAAGCTGGGGGGCGCAGTGGCGGCCTCCCGCAGCGCAGTGGATGCGGGCTTTGCGCCTTACCGCTGCCAGGTGGGGATCACCGGTGTTACAGTTTGCCCCAAGGTGTATCTTGCGATGGGCATCAGCGGTGCGGTGCAGCACCTTTCCGGAATGTCCGGCGCAGAAATCGTGATTGCAGTCAATTCCGATCCGAAAGCCCCCATTTTTGACTATGCAGACTTTGGCATAGTGGGAGATTGGGAGGCTGTGATCGATGAAGTATTGGAGGAATTATCATGAATTTGAAGAAGACGTATACCCCTAAAATCGGCTATACAAAGCTTTGCGAAACAGAAACCGGCAGCTGCAAGCGCCTGGAGTTCGGCATGATCGAGCTCAATGCCGGTGACAGCGTGACCATTGAGACCCAGGGCAAGGAGTATTCCTTTGTCTTCCTGTTTGGCCATGCGGACGTGCAGATCGGCCAGTACGATTGGAAGGCAGTGGGCGGCAGAATGAATGTCTTTGAAGGCCCTTGCCATAGCGTTTATGCACCCCGGAACAGCACCATCACCTTCACCGGCTGCGACCATGTGAAGATCGGTGTCATCGACACCCCCACCGACAAGGACTCCAAGCCCCAGTGGCAGAAGCCTGAGGGCGTGAAGCAGATGACCCTGGGTGAGACTCCCTGGAAGCGGGATTGCCACATCATCGTAGACGGTGACAGCAATGCCGATTACCTGACCGTCGGTGAGTCCTTTGTAGAGCCGGGCAACTGGGCAGGCTTCCCCGGCCATAAGCACGATGTGGACGATATGCCCAGAGAGTCCGTGGCAGAAGAGATCTATTACTTCCTGTTCGACAAGGAGCAGGGCTTTGGCTTCCAGAGCCTGTACACCCGGGATGGCGAAATCGATGAGACCTACCGTGTCCGCAATGAGGACCTGGTGGAGTTCCCCAAGGGCTACCATCTGACGCTGAATACCCCCGGCTACCGGATGTACATCCTGTGGCTGATGGCAGGAGATGTCCAGGGCATTCACCGTACCAACGACCCCGACCACGAGTGGGTCCTAAAGGGAGAATAAGCTTATGAAAACAGGGTTTTTTGCACACAGGCTTCTTTGCTTGTGTATGGTATTGGTTGTCCTGATGGCTGGATTGTCCGGCTGCACCGGAACACCGGCGGAGGAGACTTTGAGTGTCTCCGAAGCCACCCAAAGCCCTGAGGAGGAAGCAGTGTTTAAGATTTTGATGATTGGAACCAGCCATGGACAGGATATTGTGTGGCTTTTGCACCGTGTTCTGAAGGCAGAGATGCCGGAACGGGAATTCTTGGTAGGCGATATTTATGCGTCTGTAGGGTTGGATATGCATCGCTTGTACATTCAGAGCAATGCGAAGGAATACCGTTACTCAGAGATCACCGAGTCAAGCGTGACCCGTACAGACGGGTATACTCTTGAAGGAGCGCTGAAAAAGGAACAGTGGGATCTGATCATCTTCCAAGAGGGGGCAAGCAAATATGCCTGGGCGGCAGAATATCAGGATGGTGACCATGAATTTATGATCGACTACATCCGTAAGACTGCTGCGCCTGGCTTCAAACTCGCTTACAATGCGCCCTGGGCCCAGCCTACTTCAGCGGAGCTTTACACGCAAACACGGGCAACTCCGCCGGAAAGCTTTCGAGGTAGTTATTTTAGCAGTTTTGACGGAAGTCGGAATCTGCAATACAGTATGATCTGCGAGAATATTAACAAATACATCGAACCGCATCAGGATATCGATCTTGTGCTATACACCGGGACTGCTGTCCATTACGCCAGTGAGACCGTGGGTGTTCCGGAGGCAACACCGGAACGCACCATTGATCTGTACCGTGACTATATCCATCTATCGGATTTCGGAAGATTGCTGGCGGCCTATCAGCTGTATGCGCAGATCTTTGCGTTGGAAAAGCTGGAAAGTGTGAAGGTAGACGCGATTCCGGCAGCGCTGCGGGCGACCTTCCGGGAGCAGGCTTTGGGGGATGTTGCCATCACAGAAGAGGGTAAACAAGCCATTATTGCCAGTGTAAACTATGCCCTGACCGAACCCAATACCAACCCGCCCCAGACGGCAAGAGAACCTGCCGTTTTGGAACCGATCAATTAATTTTGTAATTACACAGGCGCGGGGCGACACACAGATCGCCCCCTACGAACCGCCCTATAAATCGGAAATTTGGAGGATTTTATGGAAGAATTTGTATTGGGCGTGGATATCGGCAGCGGTTCGGTAAAGCTGACGCTGCTGTCCCGATCCGGAAAGATCACCGGGACTGCCGGCTGTGAGTATCCCACCTTTTACCCCCATGTGGGCTGGTGCGAGCAAGAGCCGGAGGACTGGTGCAAGGCCTTCGGTACGGCTCTTCAGGCATTGCTGACGGATACTGGTGTGAAGGCGGAGCAGATCAAGGCGCTGTCCCTGGATGCGGCGACCCATACCGCTGTTTTGCTGGATGCCCACAAGCAGGTGATCCGCAAGGCGATCTTGTGGACAGACCAGCGCTGCCGTCAGCAGGTGCAGTACCTGAGCGCCAACCATCTGGAGCTGATCCGGACGCAGACGCTGAACACCCCCACCACTGTTTGGACGCTGCCCCAGTTCATGTGGCTGCAGCAGGAAGAGCCGGAGGTTTGGGCCAAGGTGCGCAAGATCCTCTTTGCCAAGGATTATCTGCGCTATCGCATGACCGGAACCCTGGAGACAGACCATATCGATGCAGCCGGCTCTATGTTTTACGATGTGATGGGTCAGTGCTGGTCTGAGGAGCTGTGCCGGATCGGTAAGATCGACATGGCATGGCTGCCGGAGCTGCGTGACCCGGCGGATGAGGCAGGACAGGTCACCGAGGCAGCTGCCGGCGAGTTTGGCCTGGCAGCGGGTACAAAGGTGCTGGTGGGAACCACCGACACCGTGATGGAGGTGCTGGCAGCAGGCAATGTGGAGCCGGGACACACCACGGTGAAGCTGGCCACTGCCGGCCGGATCTGCGTGATCTCCGATCATAAGCTGGATTCCAAATTCATTTTCAATTACCGCCATGTAGTACCGGGAATGTGGTATCCCGGCACAGGCACAGCCAGCTGTGCCAACAGCTACCGGTGGTATCGGGATGCCATTGGCAGAGAACCCTTTGCTCAGCTGAATGTTCCTGCGGAGGACATTGCCCCCGGCTCTGACGGGCTGATGTTCCATCCCTATCTCAACGGAGAGCTGACCCCCTATAATGACCCGGAGCTGAAGGGAAGCTATACCGGCATCAGTGCCTCCCATACCACTGCCCATTTCACCCGTGCCACCCTGGAGGGTGTTGCCTTCAGCCTCCGGGATTGCCTGGAGACCCTGAAGGCCATGGAGGTTCCCATGACCCGGGTCCGGATCATCGGAGGCGGTGCCAAGGGCCTGCTGTGGCGGCAGATCGTGGCAGATGTGCTGGGTCTGGAGATGCAGAAGGTGAAGGTGGACGACTCCTCCTTCGGAACTGCCATGCTGGCAGCGGTGGGCATCGGCTGGTTCGAAAGCTATGCCAAGGCAGCGGAGGCCTGTGTGGAGATCGACTCCGTTTCCAAGCCGGAGCCTGCCAACACTGCGGTCTATGACAAGCTGTTTGTCCGCTATAAGGCGATCCACGATGCTTTGGCACCCATCTATCAGGAGAAGTAAAGCCTCGGGAGCGGAGGAAATACCGGCTGCTCCGGATGAAGGGAGAAATTCACAGATAACGCGCAGGGAAACTTTTTCTGCGCGTTTTTTTGCGTCTTTTCCTGCTTTTTTGCGTTACCGGGTGAGTTTTTGTGTGGTTTTCAAAGGGATTCCGGTTGCAATTGGAGGAAAGGTAAGGTATAATTATCCTGTAAAATGAAAACGGAAAGAGGTTGTATGTATGAAAAAACGCATTTGTACAGTTCTTCTGGCCGTGCTGCTTTTGATGGGCGTGATGGTGATTTCCGTCAATGCCCAGCAGGATGACTATTCTGCCTACTGTGAGCACTGCCAGATGAACACGACTTGGACGCCCCTGACCAGCAGCTCGCAATCCATGGCTGCCGGTGGACACTTCTATGTGCCCGAGAACCGGGTCATGACTTTGCAATCGATCAAAAGCGGCAAGACTGTCTGTATTGATCTCAATGGCCGTACCTACACCGCCAACAAGCCCCTGACGGTGGCAAAAGGCGGCACTCTGTACATCCAGGGCGAAGGCAAATTCATTGGCCGTGGAAACAAGACCATTGAGCAGGGCGGCGCGATCAATGTTCAGGCAGGCGGCAAGCTGCTGATGCATAATGTGACCGTGGACTATGAGATCCACGACACCCGTGACACCAAGAAGGGCGGCATTATTGCTGTTGCCGGTGAGGCGACCCTGAACAACTGCACTGTCACCGGTGGCCGTGCCACTGTGCTGGGCGGCAACCTCTATGTTGCCTCCACCGGTGTTCTGAACCTGAACAATACTTCTGTTTCCGGCGGTCAGATCCTGGAGGATACCAATCACTCTGCCCGCTGTGTCTACAGTGAGGGCCAGGTACATCTGGCTGGCAATTCCTCCGTTGAGTTGCTGCGCATTGGCGGCACCGGTCTTTCCAATGCTCTCAATGTGGCTGGGGAGTACTCCGGTGTACTGAATCTGCATTTTGACAATCTTCCGGCTTACGGCACAGACATTGGCAACCTGAGCGGTGATGCGGATATCCGCAAGAGCAACATCTGTGTGATCAATGGGGAAGTGGAGGTCTATGCCAGCGGCACAGATCTCATCGTGGATACGCCTCCTGCTGCCCAGGTCAACGGTGTCCGCTATGCGGAAATGGCAGATGCCCTGGCAGCTGCCGGGGAATATCCCCTGGAGCTGTGCAAGAGCGTAGACAGTCTGACCATCTCCAAGGATCTGACTCTGGATCTGGCTGGCTGCAGCGTTGGCACACTGACCGCTGCCGACGGTGTCACCGTCTCCGTTATCGATATCAAGACCGCAGACTATAACATTGCAGACGGTGTTTACGGAACCGTCGGCAAAGCTATCGGCAATGTGGTGGCAGGCAGCGACGCAGAAAACAGCTATCTGCCCATTGAAGTGACCTCCGGCACTTCCTACCACGCCCTTCGGATGGCGATCAGTGCCCTTGGCCTTCGTACTGAGGAGGCAGCGGTATACTATCAGAGCGATTTCTTAGGTGACAGCATGGTCAAGGAGCTGGTCGCCTCCTTCGGTGTTGCCCTCAGCGTGGAGGGTGTACCGGGCGAAGAGAATGTGAAAGCGCTGAAAAACTGCACCGTATTTACACAGGAGCAGTTTAATGCCGGTGCAGATGTCACCAGTACTCTGGTCAATGGCATTCTGAAGGACACCAACAGCCTTCGGATCAATAACCGCAATGCCGAGATGGATATTTACGGTGTACCCTATCTCCGGTTTAAGGATGGCACACTGCTGATGGGCGAGGTGATGTCCAGCAGCCTGCGCCAGATCATTTCCACGGTGGAAGAGATCTGGGAGGACCTGGAATCCGAGCAGCAGCAAGATGTGATGGATATGTTCCTGGAATTCAATGAGGTTATGGGCTCCTGGGAGCTGCCGGTGATCCAGCCTGCCGTAGCAGAGCGTGAGGAAAAGACCATCCGCATCCTCTCTATCGGCAACAGCCACGGCAACGATTCCAACTGGCTTCTGCGGGAAGTGTTCCTGAAGCAGGATCCCGACCGCCGCGTTGTTGTGGGTGTTCTGTACTACTCCGGCTGCTCCATTGAACAGCATGTAAGATACGCGCAGAACAACAGCCCGGAATACGTCTACTATAAGAATGTGGACGGTGCCTGGGAATCCACGGAAAACGCCACCATGCTCCACGGCCTGCAGGATGAGCGCTGGGATATCGTAATGATCCAGGAGGTCTGCTACGACATGGGTTGGGAGCCCACCTTCCAGAACGATAACCTCCAGACCCTTATCGACTATGTGAAGGCCAACACCTCCGGCGATCCCATACTGGGCTTCAATCCGGAGTTCACCTCTCCCATGACCCCTGCCTATTATGATCCGGAAACTGCCCAGACCAGCGTTCCCGACAATTGGGTCCAAAAACATACGGATCGCTACAACATGGATCAGATGTACATGTATGACTGCATGATCAGCAATCTCCAGAAGTACGTGCTGACCAACCAGGACATCGATCCCCACTATGTCCTCCCTGCCGTGACCGCTATCCAGTACGCAAGAAATGTGCTGGGCATGACCGACCTGGATCTGTACCGGGATTACGCCCATATTTCTGAAATGGCCCGATTGATGGTTGGCTACCTGTGGTACTGCCAGCTCACCGGCGAGAGACTGGATTCCATCGACGATATGCTGGTGGATGAGATCCCCCAGCATCTGCGTCACCGCCGCTACACCTCCGAGGGCGCAATGCCTGTCACCGAGGACATGGAGAAGATCATTCTGGAGTCTGTGAACTACGCTCTGGAGAATCCCTACACCGTCCCCGATCCCACCCAGCAGGAGGATCCCGGCGCGGACGATGTAATGAACGTGCTGATGATCGGCAACAGCTTCAGCAATGCCTACACCGATGAGCTGAAGGCTATGGCGGACGCTGCCGGAAAGAAGCTGGACATTTACAACGTCTACTACGGCGGCTGCAAGCTGTCCCAGCACTACAAGTTCCTGAAAAACGATATGCCGGAGTACGGCTACGTTAAGAAGAACGGCGTGAAGATAAAGGAAAATGTGACCCTGTGGTACTGCATCTCCCTGCAAAACTGGGATTACATCAGCCTGCAGGAGGGCAGCTCCGTCCTTCGGGATGCGGCCTCTGCCCAGGCAGGTATGGATTCCAACCTGAAGTACTTCTCCCACATGTATGAGTGGCTGAAGCAGCGCTGTCCCAAGTCTCAGATCATCTGGCATCAGACCTGGGCTTATCAGGTAGGCACTACCTCCGGCGGCTATGTGACTAAGGATGCCGCCCAGCAGGCAGCTTACCATGAGCGTCTGTACACCTACGCCGAGATGATCACCGAGCGCTATCCGGATCTGCTGCTGGTCAACAGCGGCGACGCCTGGGCCATCATCCGGGATGGCGGCTACGATAACCTCTGCGCCCGTCTGGGTTCCAAGTGGTCCGATACTGCACCGGCAAACAGCGGTGATAACTACCACGATGGTGATATCGGTGGCGGCCAGTATCTGAACGCCTGCGTCTGGTACGAGGTGCTGTTCGGCGAGAGTTGCGTGGGCAATACGTTCCAGCCCAATTACGATATACTCATTGATGTGGCCACCCTGCAGCAGGCAGCCCATCAGGCGGTCACTACCCGCAACGCAAACTAAAGGAATCATAAATGGCGGAGCAATGCTCCGCCATTTATTGCAAGGATACGGAAAAGGAGAGAAGGGCTATGAAACGGTTTTTCGCAGTTGCACTGTGTGTGGCACTGTGCATCAGCATGGCCACTGCCTGCAGCAGCGGGGAAAGCACCCCGGAGCAGATGAAATTCGATACCTTCGCAGTGGGGTATGCGAAAACAGACATTTCCCCCAAGATCAATGCAGGGGTGATGCTGGTAGGCAACAACGACCATACAGAGCGGTTGGCTACAGAGATCCTGGAGCCGCTGTATGCCACCTGCGCTGCCTTTACCGATCCGGACAACACGACGCTGCTTCTGTATGGGTTGGACCTGCATAACACGGCAGGTCCGGTGTGCCAGGAGGTCAGAGAAAAGGTGTCCCAGGCAACCGGCATCCCCGGAAGCCACATTCAGTTCAATGCCACCCACACCCATGCCGGTCCCAGCCAGACCCACACAGCGAACCACACGGTCAGAGAGTACAACGAAATGTTCGTGGAAAAATGTGTGGCCATTGCGCTGGAAGCGTTGGCAGACAGAAAACCTGCCACCATGGAAACCGGCTTTACCCGCCCGGAGGAGTTAAACTATGTCCGTCACTATGTGATGCTGGACGGCACCTACCGGGGCAAGGACATGGGCAGTGTATCCACCAAGGAGATCGTGGGACACACCCAAAAGGCGGATAATCTGCTGCAGGTGGTGCGCTTTAACCGGGAAGAGGGAAAAGCGGTGGTCCTGGTCAATTGGCAGGCCCACTACCGGGGGCATACCGCCTCTGACGGCAATGACCATCCTTATACAGCGGTATCGGCAGACTACCCCGGTGTTCTGCGCCGGATGCTCAATGCCAAGCTCGACTGCGAGACCCTGTTTGTCCTGGGCGCAAGCGGCAATGTTGCCAGCAATTCCAGCATTCCCCGGGAGCGGCTTTTACACAATGACTTTATCGAGATCGGAACGCTCCTTGCGGAGCAGGCGGCAGCGGTGGAGTTCCAGCCTGCCGAGACAGGCAAGATCTTCCTGGAGGAGAATCTTTTCGTGCTGGAGGGCACCATTCAGCAGATTCCTTTGTATACCTTCGGTTTCGGGGATTTTGCCATGGCACTGGCACCCTTTGAGATATTCCAGCAAAATGCCATTCCCGTCCGGGACAATTCCAAATATAAGATGACCTTTTATGCATCCTGCGCCAACGCATCTGCAGGGATGCGCTATTTGCCCTCCCAGGAGTGCTGGTCTTACTATTGCTACGAGACCGGTGTGACCATCCATCTTCCGGGCACAGCGGAGATCATACAGGACCAGCTGAGCCAAATGCTGGATACCATGTTCCTGCGCTCCGGCAGCCAGGTCAAGGAGAAAGCGCCCGGCTATATCACCGAGCCCTATGTGCCTCAGAGTGATGGGATCGAGTATGTGAATCTGAACCCCGGCGGCGCGCCCACTGAGGTGAAGAACAAGCGTTACAATGTGACATTGCTGGCGGGCCTGGAAAGCAAGACCCTGCTGGTGGAGACCCGGGAGGTGGCGGAGCAGATCATGCAGCGCAGCACCATGAAGCTGTTGTTTGACCAGCGAAATGTGGTGGTAGGGATCGCGGAATGACAAAAAGAGGGTGTCTCAAAATGCATATGTAGGGAATGACCTATGTGTCATTCCGAAAATTAGTTCCAAAATATACACTTAGGAACGGCACACAGGCCGTTCCCTACACATAAATATGCAATTTGGGGTTGTCTCATTCATT
>JAZSER010000010.1:0-5610 GCA_045531815.1 Faecousia sp.
CCAGTTCTGGATCGATGAGACCGATGCGCTGCTGCCTTCCCTGTACGGCAAGATGAATGAGGGCGTGACCTCTGACGAGCTGAACATCAAGTTCCAGATCGAGGCTGTTTGGGATACCGGCAGCCAGGTGTTCGAATTTGAAGAGAAGCATGTCGATGAGTACATGGAAAAATGGGATACAGCATCTCTGTACCTGAACATCAAGGGCACAGAGGGTGTAACGGGCCTTAAGTACCGTGCAAGAATTGTCTACGGCACAGAGGTCGGCAACCAGGTATTCATCCAACTGGGCGAAGAAGTAAATCATGTTTACCAAGCTACAAACTAATTCCGGCGAAAGGAGTCATGACTATGAAAGTTAAATATGAGACCCCTGTAGCAGAAGTCATCGATTTTTGCGCACTGGAAAAGCTTGCAGCGGAAGACAGACGCGCCAATGAAATCATTCCGGACGAGAATACGAGCATGGGCGTTGGTGGCAGGTAATAATGCTGTGTGAAATTGCAGAGCTGCGTGTGCAGTTACCCGAGGCGGGGGGCTTAGCCCCCCGCTGCAGGGACTACCTTACCACTGACGGTCCGGCAGATATTGTGATCACAGAGGATCAGTATGATGTCAGCCGTTGGCCGGGCATGTCTTATGAAAACATGTGCTACATGGAATCCGGAGAGCTTTTTATCATGGAGCTGTTTCAGAGAAACGGCCTGATGCTTCATGCGTCAGCTGTGGAACTGGATGGGTATGCCTATTTGTTTTCCGGACCCAGTACGGTGGGAAAATCCACCCACACGAAGCTGTGGCAACAGATGTTTGGCCCTGCGGCCCAGGTCTTTAACGATGACAAGCCGGTGCTGCGTTTTGTGGATGACCGGTGGTATGCCTACGGAACGCCCTGGTGCGGCAAGGACGGCATCAACCAAAACAAAAAAGTTCCCGTTGGCGGCATCTGCTTCTTGAAGCAGGGCACCCGGGAGAATATTCGTCGGCTGGAACCTAAGGAATCTCTCCCCAGGATTCTGTGGCAGACGTTGCGCTCCCGTTCTTTGGAGCGTACAGAGCTTCTCCTTTCCAATATGGAGAAGCTGGTGGAGCGGATTCCGGTCTATGAGCTGGAAAACCGCCCGATAGAGGCAGCTGCGCGGCTGAGTTACGAGACGATGCGCCGCACCTTGCCTTGATAAGCTATCTGCCGTGGCGGGTCGCACCAGCGACCTGTCACGGTATTTGTGCGAAAAATCTATGGAAACGAATGATCCAGGAAGGAATTATCCTGTTATGAATAAAAAATATTTGATTATGATCGGCACAGCCTTGCTGATTTTTAGCGGAATGTGCGCTGTGATCACCGGCTGCGGTGAGGAACAGATTCCGGAATCCACACCCGGCAGCTCCGACACCTGGGGTGTCAATATGGGAGTGGCTGAGCGGGAAGAAGAGCCCGATACCACCGGACAGACTACCCAGACCACCCAGACAGAACAAACACCCCCTTCGGAGCAGACGGATGCTACCCGGGAAGAAGAGACCCAGACCCAGAGCAAGGACGAAACCACCGGCACCACTGAGGTGACCGCACCCCAGAGCGACACGCTGACCTTTGAGGAATATCTGCAGATGTCCTCCAAGGAGCAGCGGGCCTATTTTGACAGTTATGAAGACCCCATGCAGTTTCTTGCGTGGTTCGATGCTGCCCAGGCAGACTACATCCGGGACAACCCGGCCATCGAGGTAACAGGCCCCATTGACTTTGGCGATTTGATCGGAAAGCAACCATGAGTTGACTTTGGGCGGCATTGTGGCTATAATGAGCCCATACAACGGAAATGAAAGGTGAATTTGATGGATAGCAATGAGAATCGTAATAGCCTGGAAATAGACATCAAACGGCTGTTTTCTCTTCTGGTGAACCGGCTGTGGGTGATCCTGTTGGTGGGCGTGCTGCTGGCGACCCTGGCGGTGGGGTATGCCTATATGTTTATTACCCCGACTTATGCCGCAAGTGTGCAATTGTATGTTAACAACACTTACGGTGAGAGCAGCCCCGGCTTCTCCTCTTCCCAGATCATGGCAGCCCAGGACCTGGCAGATACCTACATGGTCATTCTGAAGAGCCGCACCGTCCTGGATGAGGTGCGTAAAACCACGGGTCTGCCTTACACCAACAACCAGCTGAAGGGAATGATCTCTGCATCCTCTGTCAATGAAACGGAAGTGTTCCAGGTAAGCGTGGTCAGCACCAATTCCAAGCATGCGGAGCAGATCGCAAACGCTGTGGCGGAGATCCTGCCGGGAACCATTTCCTCGGTGGTGGATGGAAGCTCTGTGCGGGTGGTGGAGTATGCTGTGGAGAATCAGCAGCCGGTAGGTCCTTCCTATAAGCGGTATCTTCTGCTTGGCGGGATCCTGGGCGTGGTGCTGTCTGTAGCTGTGATCGTGGTATGCGATCTGCTGGATACCTCCATTAACTCCGAGGAGTATTTGACAGCAGTTTACGGAGAAGTGCCGCTTCTGGCGGTGATCCCCGGTGCGGAGAGCCAGAAAACCGGCTATTACAAGGGCTACTATGAGACGCCTGCCAAGCGGCAGCCCGGGAAGCAGAACGGGGGTGCAGAATAATGGATTGGAAGCTGTTTCAAAAGAAAAATGCGGATAAAAGCGAAAAATGGAATATCCGCACCATGTTCGGTCCAAACCTGAATTTTGCGGCAACGGAAGCCTATAAGCTGCTGCGTACCAATCTGATGTTTTCCTTTGCCGATGAAGGCCAGGGCCATGTGATCGGCATCACCAGCTCTGTGCAGAGCGAGGGCAAGAGCTCCACTGCCTGCAATGTTGCCTACGCCCTGGCAGAGGCCGGTGCGAAGGTGCTGCTGCTGGAGGCGGACCTTCGGAAGCCCACCGTGGCATCCAAGCTGGGTCTTGCCAGAACACCCGGCCTGACCAATGTGCTGGTCTCCCGTGCCAATATGGAGGATCTGATCCAGCATCCGCCTGTTGCGCCGGAGCTTTCGGTGATCACCTGTGGAGAGATCCCGCCCAACCCCTCGGAGCTGCTCAGCTCCAACCGTATGGCCAGCTTGATGGAAGAGCTGCGAAAGATCTATGATTATGTGGTGATGGACTTGCCTCCGGTTACCGTTGTTTCCGACGCGCTGGCAGTGTCCAAGCTGCTGGACGGTGTTGTGGTGGTGGTCAGAAGCAGTGTATCCGACCAGAATATGCTGGCAGAAGCCATGCGTCAGCTGCGGATGGTCAATGTCCGCATCCTGGGCTTTGTCTACCGGGAGCAGGGCTTCGGCAAGAAGAAGTACGGCTACCGCTACAGCAAGAAATACTATAAATACTACGCAGAGTACGCAAAGCGTCCCGGAAATAATTGATTCCTGCAACAAATCAGAAAGAGCATGCCTACGGGCATGCTCTTTTTTGCGAAAAACAGAGGATCTCCCACCAATGTAGGGGAGGGCCTCTGTGCCCTCCCGTTACCGCACCGATCATACCAACCGGGTGCGTTTATGCCACCGGGTAACGGGAGGGGATGGAACCCCTCCCCTACAGTGGGTGTCCGATGACGCTTCGTAGGGGAGGGTCTCTGTGCCCTCCCGCTGATGCGCCGATTATACGCACCCGGAATGTCGATATATGGCAGACCAAATTTTGGGGAAAATGCCAAATAATGAAGTGATTTGCAACATTGTGCCGAAAAACGAGAAAAGATAACGGGCAGAAGGGCTTTTTGTGTTTAAAAAAAACTGATAAATACGGTTCGTCAGAACTAACGAAATTTAGTCCAAAATAGCGCTGACAATTGTGCAATTTTCAGTGGGGGTGGCATTTTGCACAAAAACAGGACTTTGAGCAACCGATGACGCATAGGATTTGTTTAGAAACGTTGCCAAAAATCTTAAAAAATGTTTAATTTTGGCAACATTTGCAAAACGGGAAAAGTGTTGACACTCTAAGGAAATTCGATTATAATTTGTCTCGTTCGATCCGGAATAAACGGCTTCTTGCAGCTGTTGCTTCCGGCCATCATATTCCATTGCGTGCAGTCCCGTTTGCTGTCAGGAGCAGCGCGGACAGCGGCTCCTTCCTCCTAACGACATACACAGCCAGTATGTCCGGCAGCAAACGGGACTGTACGCAATGCGAACCATACCCGCCTGCGCAGTGCAGGCAAGATGACCAGGCTGTTGTGTGAAAAAGTTTTTCACCAACGGCCAAAAGTCGTCTGTAAATCTTTTAAAGAAGGAAGGAAAAAAGTATGCAAAACACGTGCAAAAGACTGCTTAGCTTTCTGGTTGCGCTGGTCCTGGTACTTGGCATGGTACCGTTCAACGCACTGGAAGTCTTTGCAGCCGACAGCAGCGCAGTAACCTCCGGGCAAGAGCTGAATGACAGCCTTGTTTCGGATATTGCTGTGGATGCTGAAGTGCCCGAAGGCAAGGTTGCCCAGATCGGTGAGACCTGGTATGCGACCCTGGCTGAGGCACTGAATGCAGCAAAGACCATGACCGGCGATGTCACGGTTGAGATCTACGGCAAGGTGACGCTGAACAGCGCCCTGTCCGGAAGCTTTGAGTCCATCATGTTTGTGGGCAAGGCTGAGGATGCCGAGATTTACCTGGATGTTCAGGGTTACATCACCGCTACCGGCAAGAAGGTAGCCTTTGAGAATCTGACCCTGAGCAAGGCTAAAGGCGGCTTTATTACCAATGCCGGCTTCATGAATGTGGCATTCGGCATCTATGATGTTGCTGAGGTCGCTTACACGAAATGTACCTTCGCCAACGGCGCTTATGCCGGTTCCGGCAAGGTCACCTACACCGAGTGTACTTTCCAGAAGTCCTGGGAGAAGTATGGTCTGTGGGCATACGGTGATGTGGATGTCACCGTGGACAACTGTGTCTTTGACAATGACCGCGGCATCAAGATGTATGCTGAGGGCGCTGCAAAGGTAACTGATCTGACCGTCAAGAATACAGACTTCTCCAAGCTCACCGGCAAGCCCGCCATCGTCCTGACTTACGGCGAGAGCGTGACTCTGGAGGGTAACACCTACTCCTCCACCGGCGTGTTCGAGCTGGATCTGGACGGCGCACCCAACGGCACCAAGGTTGCGTCTACCGACAAGATCACCTGTAGCAATGACAATGGTGCTTGCGGCGTTCTGGTAGACGGCAGGATCTACACCACCGTCGCCCAGGCAGCAGAGGTTGCCGCCGAAGGCAGTACCGTCACCCTGCTGCATAACTCCACCGAAACTGTGGAACTGGCAGAGGGTGTCATCCTGGACAAGAACGGCTACGATGCTACCGGTGTCGCCGTTAAAGTGTCTGTTCCTGCTGGCAACAACTTCACCGGCTACACCCGCGGCGACGCTATTTGGGGCGAAGTCTGGGGCAACGCCAAAGAGAGCTTTGTGATCAAGGTTCTGGATGCTAACGGCGATGTAATGGGCACCACCAACCTGAACAACATTGACGGCATCATCGACGGCGATGTAAACGTCACCTGGAGCATCAAGCTGGATGCAGCTTCCAATACCGATGAGTACTGGACCATGAACTGGACCACCGCTCCCAGCCTGACCACTGCTCCTGCAAAGGT
>JAZSER010000039.1:0-17527 GCA_045531815.1 Faecousia sp.
CGAAGACATCTACGACCGGTTTGAGGCCATGAATATTCAGGTAATCGGTTCCGAGCTGGATCTGGATCTGGGCGACGATCTGGACCTGGATCTGGGCGATGACATTGATCTTTCCGGCGTAGAAGACGAGGATCTGGTGGATCCCGTGGATCTGGCCGCCGAATACAATCTGGACGATCCGGTGCGTATGTACCTGAAGGAGATCGGCCAGGTCCGGCTGCTGAGCGCCGACGAAGAAGTGGAGTTGGCCAAGCGGGTCTGCGAAGGCGACCAGGAAGCCAAGAACAAGCTGACGGAAGCCAACCTCCGTCTGGTGGTCTCCATTGCCAAGAAATATTCCGGCCGCGGTCTGCACATTCTGGACCTGATCCAGGAGGGCAACACCGGCCTGATCCGTGCGGTGGACAAATTCGATTGGACAAAGGGAAACAAATTCTCTACATATGCCACCTGGTGGATCCGGCAGGCAATCACCCGCGCCATTGCCGATCAGGCACGGACCATCCGTGTGCCGGTGCATATGGTGGAAGTCATCAATAAGGCTACCCGGTGCAACCGGAAGCTGGTGCAGGAGCTGGGCCGTGAGCCCACCGTGGAAGAGATCGCCGCTGAGCTGAATCTGCCTGTGGAGAAGATCATCGAGGCAAACCGCACCGCTGCGGACACGCTGAGCCTGGACACCCCTGTGGGTGACGAAGAAGATACCTCCATCGGCTCCTTCGTGGAGGACGAGCGCACCCCCGGTCCTGCAGACGCAACCTCCAATGCCTTGCTTGCTGAGGCGCTGAAGGACATTCTGGACACGCTGACCGAGCGTGAGGCAGATGTTCTGCGGATGCGCTTTGGTATGTACGACGGCCGGACCCATACTCTGGAAGAGGTGGGTCAGATCTTCGGTGTTACCCGTGAGCGTATCCGTCAGATCGAGAACAAGGCCATCCGCAAGCTGCGTCATCCCAGCCGCGCAAAGAAGATCAAGGACTTTTATTGCTAAATGGAACCCCTACCTGTTTTGTAAAGCAGGTAGGGGTTTTTGTATCTGCACCAATGGTGTCCGTCCACCGCACCGATTATACCAACCGGGTGCGCTTATGCCACCGGGCAACGGGAGGGGATGGAACCCCTCCCCTACGGCTGCTGTTCGATGTGCGCCTATGTAGGGGAGGGTCTGCGCGCCCTCCCGCCGCCGCACCGATTATACCAACTGGGTGCGCTTATGCCACCGGGCAACGGGAGGGGATGGTACCCCTCCCCTACGGCTGCTGTTCGATGGCGCACCCAATGTAGGGGAGGGTCTCCGCGCCCTCCCGCCGCCGCACCGATTATACCAACTGGGTGCGCTTATGCCACCGGATAACGGGAGGGGATGGAACCCTCCCCTACGGCTGCTGTTCGATGGCGCACCCAATGTAGGGGAGGGTCTGCGCGCCCTCCCGCCGCTGCACCGATTGTACGCACCCGCTACGATAGAATCCGTAGGGGCGTTCTTTGAACGCCCGCTTACTGCACCTATTTAATCGTACCTGGGTGACATAGCAAAAAGGACACCCCGGTGGGGTGTCCTTACCTTTATATACTATGGGAACAGGGGATACCGGTTGGGAAGCATGGTGTGCCGCAGCAGGTAGATGGCATCGGCATCGGAGGTCAATCCGTCGCTGTTGACATCACCGCTTTGCTTCAGGGGATACCGGTTGGGAAGCAATGTGTGCCGCAGCAGGTAAATGGCATCAGCATCGGAGACCTGGTCGTCTTCGTTCATGTCACCGGGCAGGTAAGGCGCACCGAAAATGGCGGTATATTGGGCATTGCCGGTGCAGATTCCGGTGATTTCCTTGTCCCAGCCCAGGAACACATAGGAAGGATCTGTGCCTTCTGGGGCAGCCGGATCACCGGGGACGGTCAGCGGATCACCGTAGTGACAGGTCTGGGTGTTCAGCACCGTGCCGTCGGCATTGCAAAAGACCACGGTGTAGTCGATGTAGCTTTCCTTATAGGTGGCGGTGTATTGGGCATCGCCTGTGCAGACATCCACGGGCTTGTCCCAGCCGCTGAATTGGTAGCGGTAGGTCAGATTTGCCGGGCGCTGGGGATCGGCAGGAACGGAAATCGTCTCGCCGCCCATATAGCTGCCGGAAAGCAGCAGGGTGCCGTCCCAATCCAGGAAGGAGACCGTGGCCTTTACGATCTCCACGGAGAAGGTGGTCTGAAATCCCTCCAGGGTAACGGTCAGGGTCTGCTCTCCTGCCACGGTGTTGTCAAAGCCTGTGACCATCTCGGGGGTCATGGGATAGCGGTGGAAGCCGCCGTTGGAGTAGTTCAGGCGAACCACACCGCCGGTCAGGTCCAGCGCCTGGGTGTTTCCCAAATAGGTGCGCTTTTCCGGAAGGGATTCCAGGGAAATGGAGACCGGAGCGCTGGGAATGGATCGGGTTTTGCCGCAGGTCTTGCAGGCATACAGCTCTTTGGAGCTGTCCTCGGGGTCCGGTTCTGAGGTAGGTCCGAAGAGACAGGCCAGGGTGTAAACGCTTTCCAGCTCCACAGGGGCATAGTCGCTGTTATAGAGCATCGTGCCGTAGGGGGTCAGCTGAGCGTGGTTAATGGAGGTACGCAGAACCTCAAAGCAGATATCCACCAGCGCCAGGTCGTCCTTGCTGCCGCCGGCAGTGTTCACATAGGGAAATTCAATGGTTCCGTCGGTGAAGTTGTCGTCCACGATCAGCATGCCTCCGGCCTGGGAAAGCCCCTCTGCGGGGGTGACGCTTACGCACCGCAGCACGGAAGGGTCATAGCGGATCGCCAGATCGCCTGCTGCCAGGGGCGCGCCGCCTTCCAGCATCAATGTGGCACAAACCGTCTGCCCCACAAACAGCTCCGGCATTTCCAGCCACAGATCCGGAAGGTCCTCCGCAGGCGGGACATAGTTCAGATAAGAATAGGTGCTGGTGGTGTGGGGAATGTAAGGGACCAGCTGGTCATTATAAACATTGTAAGCCTCGCAGGTGAACTCTGCCTGGCATTCTTCCTGATTTATCGCCAGAAGGTTCACCTGAAACAGGGTCCAGGGGTATACCGGCTCTGCCGATGCAAAGCTGATGCGGACAATGCCCGGGGTGTTGGTATTCACCGAGCAGACAGAGCCCGGCTGCTGCAGCGCCGTACCCAGGGTCACGGAATCCAGGGTAAAGAGAGTGCTGTCATAACGGAAGGTAAAGTCCGCAGATGCCATGCAGGTTCCTTGGGCCTCCACATTTACCGTCATCGTGTCCCCGTTTTGTCCGCGGTAAGGTGCGCTGTGGGCGTATAAGTAAAAATACTCTGTGGCAACAGGCCGCTTTGTGACTTGCAGCCTACCGCTGTCCCGCCCTACGGAAATGGGGCTCAGATCCGTGCCCCAGGCCTCTCCCACGGAGATCTCCAGGGGATACGTTCCCAGGGGGCAATCTTCCTTTACGGTGAAGTAAATATATGCCAGCTCTCCGTCATACCAAAAGCCGTCCACGGCAGCGGCACTCATGGAAACCGCGCCTGGGGTCTGGGTGTTGATGGAAAGTAGATTGGTGCTGCCGTTGAACAGATAGCCGCTATAGGCGCTGTCCAGGGTCATCAGCTCCGGATCGTAGTGCAGGGTAAAGTCTGCAGAGCCCACACCCATAAAGTTTTGAGAGGTGATGTACACACAGAAAGTACCTCCCTGGTAGGCGGAGGTATCCTGCACGATCACTGCCGGTGTGTCCTGGGCCCGGGGGCAGGGGGCTGCGGCCCAGAGCAGGATTGCTGCACACAGCAATAGGGTCAACCATCGTTTCATAGAGAATCCTCGCTTCATAACGAGTTTTTGGATTCCCGGCCTGCCCTGAGGCAAGCCGGGTATTTTGTGTTACATGGAAACAGAGCCAATCTTGCCGCTGACATAGTCCAGAAGCCGCAGGGCTTCCACTGCGGAGAGCTTGCCGTCGGCATTCAGGTCTGCCCGCTTGAATTCCTGGCTGGTCATGTTGTACTTGTGGCTGATGGCCTGCAGCAGGATCAGGGCATCCCGGTTGGTGATGCTGCCGTCACCGTCCACATCGCCCAGGGAATCCTTGGAGATCGCCTCCTGCACCGTAACGCAGAAGGGGTCGGTGCTGCTTCCCCGGTAGGTGTGGCTGACACCGTCAAAGGCATCGATATAGTACTCCAGACCCTCGGCACTGAGGTTGGCAGCGGGGATGATGGCAGAATACTTGTCGTTGAGCATATTCATCCGGATCATCTTCCAGTCGGAGCTGCCGGCAGTGCGGTAGTACAGGTTTGCGTAGCTGATGGTCAGGTTATCGGTGACGGTGGCGGTGATCACCAGGTTTTCACCCAGGGTGGCATTGTGCACCGGGGAATGGTAGATGTTGGGTGCCATGGTATCCCGGGACATAATGGTGATCTTGCCGGAGGGGATGGACTCGGTCAAGTCGGTCTTGACCACGGTGAAGTTGTAGTAATAGACCTTGCCGGGCTCCACGGTATCGTCGAAGAAGGTCATGGTCTCGGCAGGAATTACCGTGCTGTTGATCCGCTGATACTCTCCGTTGAGATCCTCGGAGCGGTAAATATTGTAGCCCATCAGGGTGTCGAAATCGTCCTGGGTCCACTTCAGGCTGATGCCCTCAGCGGTGGCACTGCCCTGCATGATCAGCGCCTGGGCAGCAGTGGTGTCGATCTCGAAGAGGAACCGGAACTGATCCGGCTGCAGGGGCAGATCCGCGTCAGCGGCACAGCCCTCGGAAATGCTGAAGTACTGGTAGCCGTTTTCAATGATGGTCTGCAGCTTGTAAGTGCCTTCCCAGGTCCGGCTGTCCACATAGGCACCGGGGATCTCATACTCTGCGTAGGGGGCAGAGCTGCCGAAGCGGACCTGCAGGGCAATGGAGGTATCCATATCCCGGTTGAAGGTCACCCGGAAGGTGATCTCCTCGTTGCCCACGGTGGTCACCTGCTTGCCTTCCTTGTTCCACAGCGTCACAGAGGTGACGAAGGGGAAGGTGTTTTCCGGTGCTTCGGTGAGATAGGGGGCGTACATGATCCGGCCGTAGGTGGTGAAATCGCTGTAGTCAATGAGCTGCAGGCCGATGCCGGTCTCATTGGTGGTTCCCCAGTAGTTGCCGCCCAGGGGGGTGTGCTTTCCTTCGGTGGAGGGTGCCAGGAAGCGCAGCCAGTGTTCCACATTGGTGTCGGTGGAGATGGGGTTCAGGATCACATTGCCGGAGAACCGGGGGTTGTACTGGGTCGCATCCCGGAATTCCCCCAGCTTTTGGATCAGACTTTCCGAGGTCAGGATCCGCGCCACGCTGGTGTCCAGCTGAGAGGGATGGACCACCGGGGCATCCTGTCCGGGCTGGATTTCTGTGCCGGAAGCTGCTTCCCGGTAGGTAAAGGACAGGCGGATCTCCTGATCGTTGGTGGTGCCCATGGCGCCTGTGACGGTGCCGGCAGGCAGGACCAGTTCATATTGGACACCCTCGGTAAAGCCGGTGGTGCGGAACAGCTCCAGCCGGTTCATGTGGGTGATCTGGCTGCGGATGGTGATCTGGGTGCCGTCGGCGTACAGCACCGGGGTCACACTGGCGAGGGCTTTGTTGAAAGACAGCTCCAAAATACCGTCGGTAAGGACACCGTCCTCCAGATCATGGTTCAGCAGAACGACGGTCTCCTCTGCAATGGGAAGCAGGGGGACAGCTACCGGTGTGCGGACCAGGGTCTCAGCCGTAACCTCCATGGTGTGATTGTAATCTTCGTTACTTCCGAAGAACAGCAGCATGCCGCTTTCGGTGGTGATGTAGTGGGCACCGTTATAGGAGTAGACAGCCAGGGCATCGGCAATGCCGGTAAGGGCATTTGCAATTCCGTTGCGGGTAATGGGGTAGACCTTGCCGTCTTTGATGCCACAGCCGGGATAGGTGCCGTCGTCGGTCCAGGAAACGCAGTCAAACTCTCCAAGACCTCCCCAAATGGGGCTGATATAATCAAAGGAACCTTGCTTGAGCTGCCCGTCGTTGGCCAGGAAGAAGATGTTTCCGTATTCGCACTCAGTAATTTTGACAACATTGGTGCTTACCAGTGTGGGAACGGTATTGGTATCTCCGTTTATGTATCCGGAGGCGTACAGCTCACCGCTTTCGGTAAGGAATGCAAAGTAGTTTCCGTCTCTGGAGGTCCGGACTTGCACGATGCCGTCCAGGTCGATGAGAATGGGGGTGCTTGCGTTCTGGGTGTTGCCAAGGCCCAGCTGACCGTTGCCGTTATACCCCCAGGAATAGGCGCTGCCGTCTTTGGTCAGGACCGCATAGCTGCCGTTGTCACTGTTTCCCAGCGCCACATCGGCGATCTGTTTGCCCTGGAAGAAGGAGAAGGTCTCATCTTTGTAAATACTGCTTCCGGAGCAGTACCATTTCTCCACGGTGCCGTCTTTTTTGGCAAGCAGGAGCTGGTAGCTGGTTGCATCCACGCAGACAACCTCTGTAGCAATTTTCCTGGCGCTGCGGCAACCCCGCGACCAGGCGTACAGGCTGCCGTCCTCCAAGAGGACTGCATGGGTAGCGCCATTTATTACGACGTTTCTGATCGCCGGGGGTATGGTGTCCTGAACGATGACGATGCAGGCAGTGGAGAGACCGCTGCGGGTATCGGTCACCTCAATGGTGGTAGTGCCTGTCTTTTTCAGCACCAGCTTTCCGTTTTCAATGTCCGCAACAGCGGTATCCGAGGAGCGCCAGGAAAGCTCGGTCTGCGCGCCCTGGTTTGTCAGGACCTCAGGCAGTGCTACATTGCCGTCACTCAAAGCCACGGTGATGGCAGCGTTGGAAAGCTGCAGGGAGGTGGCCTGCTGATACACCTCCACCTGCATGGAGTCAGTAAAGCCTTCGCACTGGGCGGTGATGGTGGCGGTGCCGGGGGCAATGCCCAGCACGTTGCCGGCAGTGTCTACCGTTGCCACAGCTTCATCTGAGGAGGTGTATACCACATTGTGGCGGGTGGTGTTGGCAGGGGTGAGGACGCAGCCGGTGGGCAGGGTCTGTTCCTTTGCCAGCAGGGCATACTCAGCGGGGAAGGAGAGGGCCTCCAGAGGCACCAGCTCCTTGACCGTCACGGTGATGTGATTCTTCACAGCCTTGTCCAGGGAGTACACCCAGACATCGGCAGTGCCCAGACCCACCGGGGTCACCAGACCGGTGTCGCTGACGGTAAGCACCGCGGGATCGGAGCTTTCATACAGGAAGCAATCCAGAGGCAGCTGCACCGGGGTATTCAGGGGCGCTGTCTGATAAGTGGATTGCAGATCCATGTCAACGCAGTAGTCGGCAAAGGTGATGGCTTCCGGCAGGATCTTGCCGGGGATCTCGAATAGGTATCCTGTGTACGAATATCCTTCCGTAAGCTTGCCTTTGGAGATCACAAGAGAGCTTCCGCTGTCAGCTTCCTGCAGCGGCAGAAGGAACTGGGGCAGGGGCGTGCCGTCACCCCAGATAAAGGCATCCAGCGCGTTGCTCCAGGTGATGAGTGCCTGGAAATCACCTATATTGATATCGATCCATTCAGCCTCTTCCGGTGTTTCGGTTTTGGCCAAGCCGCCGCCAAAGGCAGCCTGCAGATACTTGGCAAAAAGCCCGGGAGAATGGAAATAGCTGTTGTCGGTGCGGATGTATGTGGTGCCGGTTTCCGGCCGGTAGTGAATTCTAAAGGACCTCTGCGTCAAAAGACTCACCGAGGAGAGGTTCATGGAGGAGTTGCGGCCGGTTTCACCCCACTGGGTCGCCTGGGAGAATCGGTTGCCCAGGAAGACGCAATCGGTGTAGGTGCCGTCAGAGAAGTTGATGCCGCAATCTACAAAGATGCAGCGATCATACGCTCCGTGAAGATTATAGTAGGAGGAAGCGGCGATCTTGTAGAAAATGCAATCCTTGGCGTTTTGCACATGGGGAAGCGCCACGTCGGTAGTGCCATAGACCCGGCCGTCGTCCAGAACTCTGCGCCACAGGTCCACAGTGCTTATCCGGAAGGTGCAGTTTTCCGCGTAGTTGGTGTAGAAGCCGCTGGAGTAAGTCAGGTTGGTAACATCTGCATATTTCATGCCGATATAGCCGCTTGTTGAGTCCACGCTGATGTCCACAACATAGTTATACATCAGGTCGCTGGGATAGATGTACACCGGCTGCTCCTTGGTGCCTTCCACCAGGAATTTGCCCTTGACCTTCAGACCGGCAATGTAACTGTCCGCGTAGGGGTCATCGGGGTCGTCCCCCCAGAACTGGATGTGGGTACCCGGCTCCACCCGGACGGTAACGCCCTTTTCAATGACAGTGGAATTGGGGATGATGTACAGATTCTCAGGGGTCAGCACCATGTCCCGGTCGATGACGGAGGGCAGGATATAGCCGCTGCGCACAAATTCCGTGACCTCACCTGAGAAGGTGTAGGTGGCGGTATCCTTGGGATTCAGGGCGTTTTCGCACCGGATGGTCACATTCAGCGAGAAGACATAGTCGTTGGGACAATCCGGGGAGATGTGCAGAATAAAGGGCTTTTCCCAGCCGGTCAGCAGTTCGTCGGTGTAGATCCGGCCGGCATCCTGGGTGGAGTAAGTGCCGACGCTGCCGTAGTCCACGGTGGGGTTGTCGATGGTGATATAGGGGTCAGCAATGCCGGCCTGGGACAGGGTATCCAATGTCACCAGGGTATCCTTGCTCATGCCCCAGCGGTTGCGCAGGGTCAGACCCAGCGCAATGGTCTCACCGGCATCGATGACACCGTCACCGTTGTTGCCGGAGGACAGTGCCGGATCGTCAAAGAGGGCATACTCCTGCAGCTGCACCTCAGGCACAGGCAGCTTGGTCAGTGCGTCATACAGATTGACAATCTGGGGCAGATTGTGGGTACTGTGGTCACCTGCGCAGGTGGCATAGTTTTCGGAGGTGGAGGCCAGCTGGCCGTAGATAAACTTGGTGGGATAGCTGTCCCGGTCGGTGTATTCGCTGCGCAGCACAGCGGCCATGGCGGACACCATGGGGGCTGCCATGGAAGTACCGGAGAGCATGCCGTAGGAATTTCCGGGCAGTGTGCTCATAATGTTTTCACCGGGGGCATAGAGCTCATATTCCACAGGGCTGAAGGCCGCTACATCGTAGTTGGTAAAGACGGACTCCACACCCCGCTCGTCTACACTCATAACACCCAGCACATAGGTAAGGCCGGCAGGATAGTTGGGCAGGGAGAGGGGACCTTCGTTATGCATGGCGTTGTTGCCCGCAGAGGCAACCAGCACACACCGGGTGTAGGCAGTTGCCAGGGCATCCTGCACCGCAATGGAGCAGGCAGCGCCGCCAAAGGACATATTGATGACCTCAGCACCGTTTTCATATGCGTAAAGAACTGCCCGGGCAATGTCAGACTGGTTCAGCACACCGCTGTGCATGGCAGCCTTGATGGGCATGATCTTCACATTGTAGGCAATGCCCACCACACCCAGATTGTTGTTCTGGGCGGCGATCACGCCTGCCACATGGGTGCCGTGACCGTTGTCGTCGTCACCGCTGCCGGAGCCCCGGACCAGGTCCACACCATAGTAGTCGTCCACATAGCCGTTGTCGTCATCGTCTATGCCGTTGTCGGGGATCTCGTCGGTGTTGACCCAGATGTTTTCTGCCAGGTCCTCGTGGTCGTAATCCACGCCGGTATCGATCACCGCCACCACAACACTGGGATCACCGCCGGGGAGTGCCAGCTGGTCGAAGCCGTCGGGGATGCCGCAGTGGTGCATATGCCACTGGTCGGTATGCTTGTCGTTTTTGTCGAATTTATCCTTGTGCTTGTCACTGAAATCCTTGTAGGCATCCAGGGCAGCGGTCCGGATCTGGTAGTTATACTCTGCCAGCAGCACTTCCTTCAGCTCCCGCAGGGCAGCAAGGGCCTGCTGGGCATCGGTGCCCTGGGCAAGCTTTGCCTCGTACCAGCCGCAGCCGTCCATGGGGACCACCTGCTCCAGTGCGGCAACACCGGCAGCCTTCATGCCGTCGGTGAGGGTGTCGGAGGCCAGCTTCAAAAGCAGGCTCTCGTCACTGAAGGCAATCTCGCCCTTTTCGATCAGCTCCGGGTAGACCTGGTCAAAGGGCGCAGTCATGGCACCGTTTTGGTCATACGCACCGGGCTCCTGGGAGAAGCCGTCAGTGCTGTCGGTCTCACTGTTGCCCAGCTGGATCACGGAGGCAGCCTCCTGCTCCATCAAAGAGCCGGTAAGCTCCTGGACCAGCTGGTCCAGCTCCGGGTCAGACAGATCTTCCGTCTCTGTCTCACCGCCTACCAGCTGCGCGATCAACTCCTTTTCTTCCCGGGTGAATTCCTGGGAGCCGGGAGCGGGTGTCTGCAGGGTCTCTTCCGGAGCTTTGCCGCAGGCAGCAAGGGATGCCAGCATGGCCAGCGCCAGAACCAGCGCCAACAGGCGCTTTCCGAGCATTGTTTGCTTCATGGTATGTACCTCCAAACCGGATATTCCGGGACATGGCGCCCCGGTTTGCGGACCGGTGATGGGTCCGTATGCGATTCCTACTATATATAATATAGAAATACCCGGGAAAAGTCAATGCAAAGGGGCTGAGGAAAGCCGCCTTGACAGCCCGGAAGAATTATTTTTTCGGGAATGAAAAAATTTTTCTCCACATGTTGGGGATGTACAGCAGGCCCACCCCCAAGGTGTGGTGTTTTTCGAAAAAACTCCGTCGGAATTTTAGGATTTTTTTAAATTTTGTGAAATTTGGGATAGCAAAATGAAAAAGAATGTGCTATAATGGCTCAATGATAAATTGGGATGCTGTACCGCTGACCCAAATTTTAGAACCAAAGTGAGGCACCTCACTTTTTGCTGCATACCTGCAGCAAAATGACCCCCTGGCAAAATCCGGGCGTTAGCGAGCCCATGAAAGGTAGGATCCTATGAATACCAAAACACTGTTGTACATCCTGAAGCGTTTATTGCTGGCGATCCTTACAGTGTGGATCGTAATTACCATTACTTTCTTCGTTACCCGTGCAGTGCCTGGCGGCCCGTTCCTGGGCGAAAAGGCCCTTTCTGCAGAAGCAACGGCTGCACTGGAAGCAAAATACGGATTGGATAAGTCTGTACCCGAGCAGTACTTCACATATCTGTCGGATATCATTACCCGGTTCGATTTTGGTCCCAGCCTGAAGGACCGCGGCCGCAATGTCATCGACATCATTTCTGACGGCATGGCAGTTTCCATCAAGCTCGGCCTCATCGCAGCTGCCATCGCAGCGGTCACCGGTGTGGTGCTGGGTGCTGTGGCTGCCCTGCGCCGCAACAAGATCATTGATAAGATCATCATGGTGGTCACCACCGCCTTCGTTTCCATGCCCTCGTTCATTATGGGCACACTGCTTCTTTTGCTGTTTGCCCTGGCGCTGAACTGGGTGCCTGCCAACGGTGCTATGGAGGGCGGTCTGATCCTGCCTGTCATCACCCTGGCCCTGTATCCCACTGCCTATATCACCCGTCTGACCCGCTCCTCCATGCTGGATGTTCTGGGCCAGGACTATATCCGCACCGCAAGAGCAAAGGGCGTTTCTCAGATCAAGATCATCTTCGGTCACGCACTGAAGAACTCTCTGATCCCTGTCATCACCTACCTGGGACCCATGCTGGCTTACATCGTCACCGGTTCTCTGGTGGTGGAGCAGATCTTTGCGGTCAACGGCATCGGCAGAGCCTTTGTCAACAGCATTACCAACCGTGACTATCCCCTGATCATGGGCACCACCATCGTGCTGGCGACCCTGATCGTTGTTATGAATCTGGTCAGCGATATCCTCTACAAGGTTGTCGACCCCAGAATTAATCTGGAATAAGGAGGCAGCCCCGTGAAAAAGAATCCTTTTACCGCTCATGTAAACCTGGACGATTTTATCCCCGCAACCAGCGAGGAAAAGGAATACATGGTGCAGATGCGCCCCTCCACCACCTTCTTTAAAGACGGTGTGAAGCGCCTGCTGAAGAATAAGATCGCTACCATCAGCTTCATTCTGATCGTGCTGATTACAATTACATCTATTATCCTGCCCATGTTCTATCCGTACAAATACGATAAGATGCTGGGTGTGACCCCGGGCAAGCCTGTAGACTCTTCCTATAACAATCTGGCTCCCTTTGAGTACACCGAGAAGGAAGAGGCCCGCCGGGCAGCAGGCGAATTCGTTATGCCCCACATTTTCGGTACAGACTCCCAGGGCCGTGACTACTTTATCCGTGTGGTCTATGGCACCCGGATCTCTCTGGCCGTCGGCTTCTTTGCAAGTATCATCGTTCTGATCATCGGTATGACCATCGGCTCCATTGCCGGCTATGTAGGCGGCAAGGTGGATATTATCATCATGCGTATCGTGGATATTATCTATTCTCTGCCGGATACTCTGATGGTCATTCTGCTGGGCTCTGTTATGAAGGTGACCCTGGGTGCGCTGATCGAAGGCACTGTGCTGGAAAAGCTGGGCAGTAACATGATCAGCCTGTTCCTGGTGTTCGCCCTGCTGTACTGGGTCAGCATGTCCCGTATGATCCGTGGCCAGATCCTGAGCCTCCGGGAGCAGGAGTATGTCCTGGCGGCTAAGGCTGCCGGTGCAAAGTCCGGCTGGGTCATCACCAAGCATCTGATCCCCAACTGCATCAGTGTGGTCATTATCTCCACCGCTCTGCAGATCCCCAGTGCGATCTTCACTGAGAGCTATCTGTCCTTCCTGGGCCTGGGTGTTAACGCACCGATGCCCTCCCTGGGCGCTTTGGCTTCTGATGCGCTGAACGGCATCACCAGCTATCCGTACCGCCTTGTGATCCCCGCCATTGCCATTTCGCTGATCGTGCTGTCTCTGAACCTCTTCGGTGACGGCCTGCGGGATGCCTTTGACCCCAAGCTGAAGAACTAAGGAGGCTGCAGACATGGCATTGTTAGAAGTAAAAGACCTGCACACCTCGTTCTTCACCCCTGTTGGCGAGGTCAAGGCAGTTAACGGTGTTTCCTTTAACCTGGACCACGGCAAGGTGCTTGGCATCGTGGGTGAGTCCGGTTCCGGCAAGTCCGTTACCGCATATTCCGTCATGCAGATCCTGGAAAAAACCGGCAAGATCGTATCCGGTTCCATCAAGATCGACGGTCAGGAGCTGGTGGGTGCCGGCGAGAAGGTCATGAAGACCGTCCGCGGCAACAAGATCTCCATCATCTTCCAGGACCCCATGACCTCTTTGAATCCCACCTATACCATCGGCCATCAGCTGATGGAGGCGATCCTGCTGCATACCAACCGCAATAAGAAGCAGGCATATGACCGGGCTGTGGAGATGCTGCGGCTTGTCAATGTGAACGAGCCGGAAAAGCGTATGAAGCAGTACCCTTACGAGTTCTCCGGCGGTATGCGTCAGCGTGTTATGTTCGCAATGGCCCTGGCCTGTGAGCCGGACATTCTGATCGCTGACGAACCTACCACCGCTCTGGACGTGACCATTCAGGCGCAGATCCTGGAGCTGATGCAGAGTCTGCAGAAGGAACTGGGCATGGCCATCATCATGATCACCCATGACCTGGGTGTCGTGGCACAGATGTGTGACGAAGTCATCGTTATGTATGCCGGCTCTATCTGTGAGCAGGGCACTGCCGATGAGATCTTCTATAACCCCAAGCACGAGTATACCAAGGGCCTGATGCGCTCCATTCCCTCGGTGGATAACCAGGGCGAAAAGCTGGAGCCCATCACCGGCACTCCCATCGATCTTCTGAATATGCCCAAGGGCTGCCCCTTCGCACCCCGTTGCGACGCTGCCATGAAGATCTGCCTCCGGGAGCGCTGCCAGCGCATGGAGATCAATGCGGACCATGCAGCTGCCTGTTGGATGAATGTGAAGGAAGCAATGCAGCAGGAAGGCGGTGAGGTGAATGAGTGATAAGAAGACACTGGTTGAAGTAAACCATCTGAAAAAGTACTTCAACATCAACACCGGTATGTTCTCCTCCAAGCCTCTGAAGGCTGTGGACGATGTATCCTTCTCCATCCAAAAGGGCGAGACCCTGGGTCTGGTGGGTGAGTCCGGCTGCGGTAAGACCACCGTTGGCCGTACCCTGCTGCACCTGTATAAGCCCACTGCCGGCGAGATCATCTTCGACGGCAAAAAGATCGAGACCAAGAAGGATCTGGTGGATTACAGAAAGAAGACCGCAATGGTCTTCCAGGATCCTTACTCCTCTCTGAACCCCCGTATGACCGTTGCCGATATCATTGCCGAGCCTCTGGATGTGCACAAGATCTGTGCCAGCAAGGCAGAGCGCCAGGAGCGTGTCCTGGAGCTGATGGCAAGAGTCGGTCTGAACTCCGAGCATGCCAACCGCTATGCCCATGAGTTCTCCGGCGGTCAGCGTCAGCGTATCGGCATTGCCCGGTCCCTGGCAATGGGCCCCGAATTCATCGTCTGTGACGAGCCGGTCTCTGCTCTGGACGTTTCCATCCAGGCGCAGGTCATCAATATGTTTGACGAGCTGCAGGAGCAGATGGACCTGACTTATCTGTTTATTGCCCACGATCTTTTGGTGGTGCGGCATATTTCCGACAGAATCGCCGTCATGTATCTTGGTAAAATGGTTGAGCTGGCTGAGTCCAACGAGATCTATGACCACCCCCTGCACCCCTACACCAAGAGCCTGATGTCTGCTGTGCCTCTGCCTGACCCCAAGCGGGCCCGGGAGAACAAGCGCATCGTCCTCTCCGGTGACATCCCCAGCCCCCTGAACGCACCCTCCGGCTGTCCCTTCCGGACCCGCTGCCCCCATGCCACCGAGGCATGTGCTGCGGAAATGCCCGCGTTCAAGGAGGTTTCCGCAGGTCACTTTGTTGCCTGCCACCATGTGGAGGAGATCAACTGATCCTCCCGTCATTTTGATTCAGATCTGCCCTGTCGGTATTGCCGTTCCGGCTGGGTGGGTGTGAAATATATTAAAATTTGAAAGGACAATTATCATGAAGAAACTGATTGCACTGCTTCTGGCTGCACTCATGGTCTTCGGCCTGATCGCTTGTGGCGAGACTACTCCCAGCACCGGCGACACTCAGGGCACCGAAGGCAATGATGCTCCCACCGCTATGACCGCTGAAGAGAAGGCTGCTGCTGAGGCTGAGATCCGTTACGCCATCGGCCTGCTGCTGGACCGCAACTACATCGTTGAGTCTGTTTCCCAGGCTGGCGAAAAGCCCGCTAACTCCTTCGTTGCAGACGGCATGGCTGACCTGAACGGCGGTAACTTCGCTGCTAACGCTAACGGCGGCGAGGGCTACTACAGCGTAGCTGCTGAGGACTACGAGGCCAACTTCTCTGAGGCTATCGAGATCCTGAAGAAGTACTACGAGTACGACGAGACCACCGGTCAGTTCTCCGGCGTTCCTACTCTGGCTTACATCTACAACACCAACGATAACCACAAGGCTATCGCTGAGTACATCCAGGGCGCTCTGGCTGCTGTTGGCATCAACATGACTCTGGAGAACCAGGAGTGGAACACCTTCCTGAACACCCGTAAGAACGGCGACTACTCCGTTGCTCGTAACGGCTGGGTTGCTGACTACACTGACCCCATCTGCTTCCTGGATATGTGGGTTACCGCTTCCGGTAACAACGACGTTCAGTTCGGCAAGGGCGACCACGCTGAGCTGGCTATCTACGATCTGGATCTGACCGAGTACGGCTACGACATCAAGGTCGAGGACGGCACCTGGGCTGAGACCTACGACGTTCTGATCTCCGAGATCAAGGCTTGCACCGAGGATGAGACCCGTTATGCGCTGATGCACATTGCTGAAGACATTCTGATGTCCACCGGCTGCCTGACCCCCATCTACTTCTACACCGATCTGTACATGATCAACCCCTCCGTTGAGGGCTTCTACTCCATCCCCTTGGGCTACAAGTACTTCCAGAACACCACTGTTAACGGCAAGGGTGATTCCCTGGCAGTCTGCCTGGCTTCCGAGCCCGACACCATTGATCCCGCTCTGAACTCCGCTGTTGACGGCGCTACCATGCTGAGCCACCTGTTCTCCGGCCTGGCAAAGTGGAGCCAGAAGGAAGATGGTTCTCTGGAAGTCGTTGCTGACTGTGTTACTGAGCTGGTTGAAGGCGTTGCTAACGAGGACGGCACCGTTACCTACACCTACACCCTGAAGGACGGCCTGAAGTGGTCCGACGGTCAGGATCTGACCGCTGGCGACTTCGAGTTCGCATGGAAGCGCGCTGCTTCTACCGAGCTGGGTGCTGACTACGGCTACATGTTCGAAGTTGTTAAGGGCTACGGCACCGACAACAAGGACGATCTGGCTGTTAAGGCTATCGACGACAAGACCCTGGAGGTCACTCTGAACAACTCTGTTGCTTACTGGAACGAGCTGCTGGCATTCCCCACTTACTTCCCCGTTCGTGAGGATGTCGTTGCTAACGAGAGCTGGGCAACTGATCCCTCCACCTACGTCTGCAACGGTGCTTACACCATCTCCGCTTGGGAGCATGACTCCGTCATCACCATGACCAAGAACGCCAGCTACCACGGTGCTGCTGATGTCACCATGAACGAGCTGAAGTTCTACCTGTCTGACGATGCTAACAACATGCTGACCAACTACAAGAACGGCGACTGGCTGCTGATCGACGACGTTCCCACCAACGAGATCGCAACTCTGAAGACCGAGTATCCTGAAGAGTTCGTTATCGCTGGCCAGATCGGCACCTACTATGTCTGCTGGAATGTCAACGAGCCTCTGCTGCCCGAAGCTTAATTCCAACAACATACTATAAAATTGGCCCCTGCCTCTCCGGAGGCAGGGGTTTTTACGCGCATCCCACGGCATGCCTGTGTAGGGGAGGGCCTCTGTGCCCTCCCGCAGCCGCACAGATTACACCAACCGGGTACGTTTATGCTACCGGGTAACGGGAGGGGATGGAACCCCTCCCCTACGGCAGGGGGTACGGTGGCGCATCCATGTAGGGGAGGGTCTCTGCGCCCTCCCGCAAACCGCACCGATTATACGCACCCGGTTCGCTGGATCCACTGCACCCCTGTAGGGGAGGGTCTCTGTGCCCTCCCGCAAACCGCACCAATTATACGCACCCGGTTCGCTGGATCCACCGCACCCCTGTAGGGGAGGGCCTCTGCGCCCTCCCGCAGCCGCACCGATTACACCAACCGGGTGCGTTTATGCTACCGGGTAACGGGAGGGGATGGAACCCCTCCCCTACGGCGGTGGTACGGTGGTACGCCCATGTAGGGGCGGCCTGCCGCCCCTACAATCCGGTTATTGGGAATTTCTGATATGTCGGAATCGTAGGGCGGGGGCTTGCTCCCGCCGGTGATTTTGGAACAAAATCACATTGCGCAAGCAATCATTTTCTTCGAAAATCCGGAAATTTGACAATTTCCGGCGGCGGGAGCAAGCCCCCGCCCTACGCGCGTAAATCGCA
>JAZSER010000090.1:0-12379 GCA_045531815.1 Faecousia sp.
GGTACGATATTTTATCAGCGTAACGAAAGAAAACCACTCATGCCCGCAGGCATTTCACATGGCGCAGCCATATATCACACGCGAAGCGTATATCACAAATCCGTAAGGATTTATATCACTTAAATTTGCCCCTCCCCTACAACCGGTATTCGGTGGTGCACCCAATGCAGAGCGTTCGACCAACGGCCGCAGGCAGCTGATTTTTCTTGAAAACCTTCTGCCGGTGTGCTATTGTAAGAAAAAACGCAACGGAGGAAACAGGTTATGCGGATCGCAGTAGGTGGCTTTTGCCACGAGACAAATATGTTTGGCAATGTGCGGGTGGATATGGGCCTTTTGCAGCGCTCTACCCGGGAGGGAGAGGCTCTGCGCAAGACCTATACCGGCAGCCACGGCTATGTTGGCGGCTATATCGATGAGGCGGCAGCACTGGGGGTGGAGATCGTTCCCACCCGGATGACTGCCCTGAAGCCCTCCGGCCCCTGCGTGCCGGAAGGCGTGGACCTGTGCCGGGAGCTGCTGGTGGAAAGCCTGTGCCGGGCCAACGAGGAGCAGCCGCTGGACGGTATCGCCCTGTTTATGCATGGCGCATCCGCTGCGGTGGGCCACAACGATATTGAAGGAGAGTACCTCCGGGCCATACGGGAAAGGCTGGGGTACGACATTCCCATCGGCATGACCCTGGATCTGCACGGAAACATCACCCGGGAAATGGTGGAGCTATCTGACCTTCTGATAGGCTGCAAGGAATATCCCCACATTGACGAGTACGATCAGGGCAGAAATATGTTTCACATTCTGTGCGACATGGTGGAAAAGAATTACCGCCCTGCCAAAAAGCTGGTGAAGCTGCCCTGGCATATGGTATCCGCACAGGGATGCACTCTTGCCGGACCTGCCCATGATGTGAAGGCGTTGTGTGTCCAGGCCGAGCAGGAAGATCCGGATATGATCCAGGCATCCTTCTTCCAGGGCTTTCCCTACGCTGATGTGCCCAGCTGCAGCGTCAGCGTTGTCGTCATGGCCAAGACCCAGGAGGCAGCGGACAGAAACGCCTTACAGATCGCCCGGTATGCCTGGGAACGGCGCAGGGAGTTCAGCATCCCCATTTATTCTGCTCAGGAGGCTGTGGAAAAGGCCCTGCTGGAGCCGGAGGGTCCGGTGCTGATCCACGAAAGCTCTGATAACCCCGGCGGCGGCACCCCCGGCGACGGAACCCATCTGCTCCGGGAGCTGCTAAGACGGGATGTCCCCTCGGCCTTTGGCTATATTTACGATCTGGAAGTGGCGGAGCAGGCTGCCCGGGCCGGCGCAGGTGCATATATCAGCTGCCGTTTGGGTGGCAAGACCGACAGCTTCCACGGCGAACCAATTGATATCCGGGATGCCTACGTCAAATGCGTCAGCGACGGTGTGTTTACCCGTGTGTCGCCCATGGGTTTTGGCAGGAGCACTGATTTGGGGGTCACCGTTTGCCTGGTGGTGGGCAATGTGCACATCGTGGTAGGCGGCGGACGGAAAAACGGAATGGGCGTGCTCCGCACCCAGACCTTTGATGACGGTCCGTTCCGTGTGGTGGGTGTGGACTGGCAGCACACGTCGGTGCTGGCGCTGAAGTCCGCCCAGCACTTTAAGGGCTGGTGGGCCGATAAGGTCAAGGCCATCATCCCCTGTGAATCCCCCGGACTTATGAGTGCAGACCTGCGCACCTTCCCCTTCCGGCAGCTGGACAAGCACTATTATCCCTTCGAAGATCCCCAGTGGGAAGCATAATACGCAGGTTTTCCTTGTTTTTAAGAGATTTTTATGATAAAATACCCCTAATAAAACTTACAGGAGGTCCTACTATGAAAAAACGCATCATTGCGCTGGCACTGCTGGCGGTGCTGGCACTGACTCTGTTTGCCGCCTGCGGCAAGACCGTTCTTTCTTCCGAAGCCGCACAGAAGAAGGCTCTGGAGGCTCTGGGCATTCCCAAGAATCAGGTCACCGATATCCACACCCATGTTGTCTCCGGGGATGTTCCCGGCTACAGCATCCATATCACCCATGGTGGTGAGGAGATCACCGTGTTCGTTGATGCAGTGACAGGTGAGGTAAAGCAGTAATGGTCAGCAAGGAATATCCCGACGCATATATCGCCTCCACCGCAGTGGTGGTGGGAGATGTGGAGCTTGCCAAGGATGTAAGCATCTGGTACGGTGCGGTGATCCGGGCGGACCGTGGCTGCATCCGCATCGGAGAGGGCTCTAATATCCAGGACAACTGCGTCATTCATGAAGAAACCACCGTTGGCAAGGGCTGCTCCGTGGGGCACGGTGCCATTTTGCACGGCTGCACCGTAGGTGACAACTGTGTCGTGGGCATGGGCGCAATCGTTCTCAACGGTGCGGTCATCGGAGAAAACTGTCTCATCGGTGCCGGTGCAGTGGTCACCGGAAAAATGCGGGCCCCGGCAGGCTCTCTGATCCTGGGAAATCCCGCCACGGTGGTCAAGCCCCTGACCCCCCAGCAGCTGGAATACATCCGGGAGGATGCCCTGCTGTATCAGACCCTGGCAAAGGATCTGGCATAATTTTTACCGGGCGGCAACCGATCATAAGGTTGCCGCCCGGAAAATGTTTTTATTTTCAGGATTTTCGAAGAAAATCAAAAAAAGCCGAAACCTTGATCCCGCTTGCCTTCGGTGCGGCCGTAGGGGAGGGGTTCCATCCCCTCCCGTTACCCAGCCACATGAACGCACCCGGTTGGTATGATCGGTGCGGCAGCGGGAGGGCGCAGAGGCCCTCCCCTACATGGGTGCGCTGCATCGAACGAACTGGGTGGGTATAATCGGTGCGGTAAGCGGGAGGGCGCAGAGACCCTCCCCTACATGGGTGCGGTGCATCGAACGAACCGGGTAGGTATAATCGGTGCAGCAGCGGGAGGGCGCAGAGACCCTCCCCTACATGGGTGCGGTGCATCGAACGAACCGGGTGGGTATAATCGGTGCGGTAAGCGGGAGGGCGCAGAGACCCTCCCCTACATGGGTGCGCCAAGCAAGAAAAACCAAGGACACTGGGGTTCCAATGTCCTTGGTTTTTGTTTATCGCAGTTTTTTCAGCACAGCCGCTGTCCGGTTGGGAAGATACATCCGAAAAGCCGGGATGCCGTCCTCTCCCACCGTTGCGGTGTAGCTCTGATGGTAGATCCTGCCCTGTCCGCCAAAGCAGTAGTCATCCGTTGAAAATACCACCTGATACTCTCCCGGCTCAGCCACCGGGATGCGCAGCCCCTGATAGGCATTGACCGGGTGGAAGTTAAAGGCAAACAGGCCGCCGCCCTTGCGGTATACCAGGGTCTTTGCCCCGTTGTCCAGGGCCAGCTGCTGATCCCTTCCGCCAATGACCCGCAGCTTTTTGGCATTGGCAACCATGGCTTTTTCAAAGGCATTGAGATACTGATAGCGCAGGTTCGGGTCATCTGCCAAAGACCACTGGCGACGGCAGTAATGGTAACTCCAGCCGTTGCCCTCCCGGGGGAAATCGATCCATTCCGGATGGCCAAACTCATTGCCCATAAAGGTGAGATACCCTTCACCGCCCAGAGACATGGTGATCAGCCGCAGCAGCTTATGCAGCGCCATGCCCCGGTCAATGATCATGCTCTGGCTGTCCTTGTGCATGGACCAGTACATCTCCTGGTCGCACAGCCGGAACATGATGGTCTTGTCGCCCACCAGTGCCTGGTCGTGGCTTTCACAATAGCCGATGACCTTTTCTCCGGGGCGGCGGTTGGCAAGCTCATAGTAGATATTGTTCAGATCCCAATACTCATCCGGGGTGTCCTTCAGAAGCCGGATCCACATATCCGGCTCTCCCATGGCCAGCCGGTAATCAAAGCCCACACCGCCATCAGCAATGGGGCGGCACATACCGGGCATGGCGGACATATCCTCCGCGATCATAATGGCATTGGGGTCTACCTGCCGGACCATCTCGCAGGCCAGCTGCAGGTAGGTCACCGCATCCAGGTCCGTATTCATGGAGAAATATTTATGGGGACCGTCGAAGCTTGTACCCAGACCGTGATCCAGGTACAGCATGGAGGTGACACCGTCAAAGCGGAAGCCGTCAAAATGGTACTCCTCCTGCCAGAACTTCAGATTGGACAGCAGGAAATGAAGCACCTCGGGCTTGCCGTAGTCAAAGCATTTTGTGCCCCAGGCACTGTGGTCGCCCCGGGGGCCTGCATGGAAGAACTGATGCTCCGTGCCGTCGAAGGCGCTGATGCCCTCCCGGGTGTTTTTGCAGGCATGGGAATGGACCACATCCAAAAGCACCGCGATGCCCATTTCATGGGCGGTGTTGATCAGTTCCTTCAGCTCCTCCGGTGTACCGAACCGGGAGGAGGCTGCAAAGAAATTGGTCACCTGGTAGCCAAAGGATGCATAGTAGGGATGTTCCATCACTGCCATGATCTGAATGGTGTTGTAGCCCAGCTCCCGGATCCGGGGCAGCACATACAGGCGAAACTGCGTATAAGAACCCACCGACCCCTGCTCCTGGGCCATTCCGATGTGGCATTCATAGATAAACAGCTTTTTCTTGGGCTTAAACGCACTGTCCGTCCAGGAAAAGGCCTTTGGTACATGGATGGCGGCACTCCAGCTGTAATTCACAGGGTCCTGCACCACCCGGGTGGCGTACAGCGGGATCCGCTCCAGCTCTGTGCCGCCGCTAACCACCACGGTCATCACCAGGCAGCCGTCCCAAAGGGCATCCTCCCCGGGCAGAAACAGCTCAAATACACCGTTTTCCTTCTTCTGCATGGGGTTTGCGTACCGGTCCCAGCCGTTAAAATCACCGGCCAGATACAGCTGCTCCGCTGCCGGGGCCCATTCCCGGTAGTACCAGCCGCCGTCTTCCCGGTGGAAGCCGAAGTAGTGGTGGGCGTTGGCAAAATCAGCCAGGGTCTGTCCCGGCTGCAGCAGGCGGTTTTTAATGCGTGTATAGTTTTCCATCCGCAGCCGGATATCTCCTTCAAAGGGCTGCAGTGTGGGATCTGTCTTCAGAAGCTTATATTTCATAATCCATACCCCCTATGATAGTATTTTATCCTGTTTGGCAAACTGCGTCAACTGTTTTTCCCTCTTGCAAGGATGGAAAAAAACGTTTACAATGGAAGTATCTTTTATATGGAGGTTTTACTTATGGATATCCAGGCACAACTGAAGGAAAAGGCAGAGCAGATCGTAAAGAAGCTGCAATCCGACAAGACCCTGGCGGCCCGGTTTGCAGAGGATCCTGTTTCCGTGGTGGAGGAACTGATGGGCATCGATCTGCCCAACGAACAGATCCAGCCCCTTGTGGACACGGTAAAGGCAAAGCTGAATCTGGATAAAATGAGCCAGGGTCTTGGCTCTCTGGGAAAGCTTTTCGGAAAATAAGAACTGCCGGGTGCGCTGCATTTTTTGCAGCGCACTTTTCCCGTTCGCAGCGGAAAGAACAGGGAATTTGCAGGTTTTAAGTTGCGTTTTTCCCGAATCTGCGCTAGAATAGAAGAAACCACCCCCAAGGAGTATTTTATGAACTGGCTGGAACTGACTGTTACCACCGCCCCCGGTGGTATTGACGATACTGCCGCGGCACTGACCGCCGCAGGCTTTTCCGATCTTCTGATGGAAGATCAGAGGGAATTTGAAGCCTTTTTGGACCAAAACCGGGCTTGCTGGGACTATATCGACGAAGAACTGCAGCAGCAGCTGCAGGGGCTGTCCCGGATCAAGCTATATCTGGAGGATACGGACCTTGCCGGCATGGAGCGGCTGAAGGCCCTTTTGGCGCAGCTGCGGGAAAAAGACGGTGGCCGTCTGGGAGAGCTGACCCTGACCGTCGCCCAGCTCCCCCAAACCGATTGGGAGGAAAGCTGGAAGGAAAACTATCCGCCCCAGGAGGTGGGTCAGCGGCTGATGGTGCTTCCCTACTGGCTGGCCGGGGAGCATACCGGCCCACGGCTGCCGGTGATCCTGGACCCGGGTCTGACCTTCGGCACCGGGGCTCACGCCTCTACCCAAATGGTCATGGAGGCCATGGAAAAAATGGATCTGAAGGACAAGCACTGCCTGGACCTGGGCAGCGGCAGTGGCATTTTATCCATTGCCGCGCTGCGGTTGGGGGCAAAGCATGCCATCGGTGTGGACATTGACCCCAAGGCAGAGGACATTGCCCGGGAGAATGCCGCCTACAACGGCTTTTCCTCAGAGGTATTCACAGCCTGCACCGGCAATGTTCTCACAGACAAGCCGCTTATGACCCGGCTGCAGGAAGATCGGTACGATCTGGTGCTGGTGAACATCGTTGCCGATGTGATCATTGCCCTTGCCCCGGTGCTGCCCGGTCTTTTGGACAGCAGCAGCACGCTGATCTGCTCCGGCATCCTGGATACCCGGCTGTCAGATGTCACCGCTGCCCTGACTCAGGCGGGGCTGACGGTTACGCAAACCTATTATAAGGAGGACTGGCGCTGTGTCAGCGTCAGAAAATGACCATGAGAATTCCCTATCGTACCCGGCAGCTGCTTTGGAAGATCGGACTGATCCTTTTGGTTGCGCTGGTGGTGGGCGGTTTGGCCTTTTTCTGCTGGTTCACCTGGCTGGAGCGCTATGTGGTATACACCCGGCAGGACGGGGCTGTACTGGACATGAGTCTGAACCCCCAGGTGGCCGAGGGCGAGGTGGCCCTTCCGAAAGAGCCCGGTGCGCCCATTTCCATTTACTATAACGAAGGCGACAACGCCATCAATACCAGCCGGGAGCTTTTCCAGCTCACCGGCTACTATGCCGACTCTGATGCGCTGCGCCAGGATATCGACGGGGTGCTGGCCCAAGCCTCTGCCCTGCCTTTGGGCACACCGGTGATGCTGGATGTCAAGAGCCCCAAGGGCAACTTCTATTACTCCTCCACCGTCACCTCCAACCGGGATTCCAATGTGGATACCGGCAAAATGGACGAGCTGATCAAGACCCTGGATAAGAAGGGCATGTATCTCATTGCCCGGCTGCCTGCCCTGCGGGATTACCACTTCGGTCTGAATCAGACAGACAACGGTCTGTTTGTCTCCAGCGGCGGCTACCTCTGGGCAGATGACGACTACTGCTACTGGCTGGACCCCACCAAGGAGGGTACGGTCACCTACTTGGTGCAGATCGCCACGGAGCTGCGGAATCTTGGCTTTGATGAAGTGGTCTTTGACGAATTCCGCTTCCCGGACACCGACAATCTGCGTTTCAGCGCAGACCGGAAGCAGGCCATCACCGACGCGGCCAAGACTCTGGTCACCTCCTGCGCCACGGACACCTTCGCCCTGTCCTTTGTGGGCCAGGCGGATTTTGCGCTGCCCGAGGGCCGCAGCCGGCTGTACCTCACCGGGGCTACCGCTGCCCAGGCAGATACCATTGCCCAGCAAACCGGGCTGGAAGACCCTGCGGTGCATCTGGTATTCCTCACCGAGGTGCACGACACCCGTTTTGACACCTACAGCGTGCTGCGTCCCCTGGAAGCAGCCCACTAAGGAGCAAGCTTATGATACAGACAAAGAAACATATCCTCCTGTGGGTGGTAAGCCTTTTGGCAGCAGCTTTGGTGGTGCTGCTGTTCCTGGCACTGCTGCCCCGGGATGCAGAACCTGCGCCCCAGGTCCCTTCCACCGCGGAAACCACCCAGGAGACTACCCAGGAAACCACCCTGCCGCCTCCTACAGAAAATGTGTTTACACCCCTGGATTTTGGCTACGAGGGAGACTATCTGACCTGTCTCAGCGCCCCCTGTGTCCGGGGCATCGACGTGTCCACCCATCAAAAGCAGATCGACTGGGAGCAGGTGAAGGCTGCCGGCTTTGAATTTGTGATGATCCGGCTGGGCTACCGGGGGTCTGTGGAAGGCCTGATGTTTGAAGACGAATGGGCACAGACCAACTATCAGGGAGCAAAAGCTGCCGGCCTGAAGGTAGGCGGATACTTCTTCTCCCAATCCATCACCCCGGAGGAAGCCCGGGAGGAAGCCCGGTTTGCCATGCAGATCATCGAGGGCTGGGAGCTGGATATGCCGCTGGTGTACGACTGGGAGTTTATTCAGGAGGGCTATCGCACCGATGTGGTGGATGCACGGCTGCTGACGGATGTTTCCAAAGCTTTCTGCGATACCGTAAAAGAGGCCGGCTATCAGCCCATGATCTACTTTAACCCTACCCAATCCCGGAAGCAGATGTTCCTGGAGGAGCTGACGGACTACGGCTTCTGGCTGGCTATGTACACCGACGAGATGAGCTATGAATACAAGGTGGATATGTGGCAGTACACCAACACCGGCCGGGTGCCCGGCATCAACGGGAATGTGGATATCAACCTGTATTTCCCCTACACAGAGGAATCCTGAAACAGTAAAACGGGAGGGCATTGCCCTCCCGTTGTTTATTTGACAAGGGCGCCATCGAACATCCACTGTAGGGGAGGGGTTCCATCCCCTCCCGTTACCCGGTGGCATAAACCCACCCGGTTGGTATGATCGGTGCATTTTGCGGGAGGGCACGCAGGCCCTCCCCTACAGGGGTGCGGTGGATCCAGCGAACCGGGTGCGTATAATCGGTGCGGTTTGCGGGAGGGCGCAGAGACCCTCCCTTACGAAGCGCTACCGCACCCCACCGGGCACGAACATACCGGAATTTTCCCGTAACGGGAATGTAGGTGCAGCAGGCGGGCGGCAAGGTTGCCGCCCCTACATTGGGTGCGGTGCGGTCAACGGTTCGGGCAGGGCGCAAAAACCCCCGGGGCTGCTGAGCAGCTCCGGGGGCGTCGTTTCCTGTTTTCTTGCTGTTTTCTCCTTATTTCCACAGACCGTCGGGATACTTGCCCGCCTGGGTCAGTGCGGAAAGTGCCGCCACCACCATGGGCTTATCCGCAGCGTAGGTGACGCCGTACCACTTATCCCGGGAGGTGAGCACCTTCACCGTTGCGGTTTTCTCCTTGAGCATGGCATCCACGCTCCGGGGCAGCAAAAACTCTGCCTTTTCCGGGTTCTTTGGCAGCTGCTGTCGGAGAAATTCCGGGAACTGGGCCTCCAGGGCATCCAAAAAGCCCGGGGTAAAGCCCCACATATTCATGGACACGATGGTGTCCGCGGTCAGGTCGGTCCAGGCTTCTCCGTCCTCTGTGAAATGGATGCCTCCGGGGTACTTTTCGATCCGGGTGCGCTCCACGATATCCGCAAGGTAGCCCTTCCCGTCCACGCTGCACACACCTCTTGCCACAGAGCCGTTTTCTGTCACAGTGTTGCCCAGCAGGTAGCCTACCATGCAGTAGTCCGCGGCTGCGCCGTCCCGGGCAGAGGATAAGTAAGTAAAGATGGTTTGAAAGGCATCCTTGCCGTAATAATCATCGGAATTGATCACCGCAAAGGGGGCGCCGTCGATCTCCTCCCGGGCGCAAAGCACCGCATGGCTGGTGCCAAAGGGCTTCACACGGCCTTCGGGGATTTGGAAGCCTTCCGGCAGCTTTTCCATCTCCTGATAGGCATACCGGATGGCAATGGGCGCTTTTTCCAGGCGCTTGCCCACGGTCTGCATAAAGTCCTCCCGGATCGCTTCCTTAATGATAATCACCGCTGTCTCAAAGCCTGCCTCATAGGCATCGTACAGGGAATAGTCCAGGATCGCCTCGCCGCAAGAACCCACCGGATCGATCTGCTTCAGACCGCCATAGCGGCTTCCCATGCCGGCAGCCATTACTACCAATACAGGTTTTTTTGCCATGATCATGCCCTCCGTTTTTTGGTTTTTTCTAATTATACAACGAAATTATTCACTTTGCAAGGCTTGTGCTTGGAGGCACACCGGGTCCCTGCGCACCTTCTGCCAGGAAAAGCCGCCGACTAGCTCCTTCGCGCTGACCGGTTCGGGCCTGTCCGTCAGACCCGCGGCACAGGCAAGGACGCCCAGGACCTGCTCCGGCTTCTTGTGCAGCCGCAGCTGCCCCAGGTCCAGATCCCGGTCCCGCTTGCTCAGCCGCCTGCCGTCCTCTGCCGTCAGAAGGGGCACATGGGCATATTCCGGGTGGTCAAAGCCAAACAGCTCCTGCAGGTACATCTGCCGGGGCGCGGAGCTGAGCAGGTCCATCCCCCGGACCACCTCCGTGACCCCCGCTTCCCCGTCATCCACGGTCACCGCCAGCTGGTAAACATATACCCCGTCTGCCCGGCGGACCACAAAATCTCCGCAATCCGTGGCAAGATTCTCCCGGTAGCAGCCCTGCACCCGGTCCGTCAGCTCCCAGATCCTGTCCGGCACCTGCACCCGGAAGGCAGGCAGGCGGTCAAAGGCAGCGCGCTGCTGCGGGGTCAGACCCCGGCAGGTTCCGGGATAGACATAGGTGCCGTCGGACAAATGGGGGGCATTGACGCTGTGCAGCTGGCTGCGGGTGCAGTAGCAGGGGTACAAAAGCCCCAGGCGCTCCAGCTTCTGAAAATACCCGGCATACACCTGGCTGCGCCGGCTTTGGTTCGGGGTCTGCACATCCCAGTCCAGGCCCAGCCACAAAAGGTCCTCCTTCAGGATATCGGCATATTCCTGGCTGGTGCGCTGGGTGTCCAGGTCCTCCATGCGCAAAACCATAGTGCCATTTTGGGCGCGGACAGACAGCCAGGCCAGCAGGGCGGCAAACACATTTCCCAAATGCATCCGCCCGGAGGGCGTGGGCGCAAATCTGCCCACCACAGGTTTATTCTCCATCACAAGATCCCTCCTGCACGAAGTCCCAGCAGGATCAGCAGCACCGCCACCACTCCCGCCAGGCACAGAATCAGCCCTCCGGCACAGCCGGGGCCCTTTTTTTCGGGCTGCTGCACCGCTTCGCTGAAGCGTTCCAGGTCCGTGTCGGTGGTGTCGGTGTTATAGGCCCGATAGCCGTTGGCATAGTTGCGCAGGTCCTGACCGTAGGCATTGGAATAATTCCGGTAGACCTGCCGGGATTGGGTCTGATCCGTCTGGGTCAGTAAATCGTCCAGCCGGGCTTCCTCCAGCAGCGGTTCTTCCTGCTGCTCCGGCTGGGTATCCTCCGGCTGCTCCTGCAAGGCCGCTTCCAGCCGCTGCAGCTCCTCCTGGGTATCCCGAAACACAGAACCACCTCCTTTTTTTTATTGTACCCCAAAAGATCCGTTCTGTAAAGTCAGCGAAACTCCCGCCTTTTCCGGGAAATTTGTTCAACTTTCCGAAATCCCCCCACGGGGGATACGAAAAACTTTCCCTTTTGTGGGCAAAACAACAATTGACTTTGGTGCGTCAAAGGAGTAGAATAATACTGATATACTAGCGCCCGTATGCAAGTACGGGTTCCAGAATATATAATCTAGGAGGAAAAAAGATTGAAGGATTGGGCATTTACAACTACCATCGAGGAGATGGAAGCTGCGACCAACTCCCTGTTGGAAACCGCCAACAAGGTGGGTGCTGATACCTGGCAGCAGCGCGCTAAGAACCAGACTCCTCACTGCGGCTTCGGCGAAGCAGGTACCTGCTGCCGGATCTGCTCCATGGGTCCCTGCCGCATCACCCCCAAGGCACCCCGTGGTATCTGCGGCTGCGATGTTCATGGCATCGTCGCCCGTAACTATCTGATCTTCACCGCCGGCGGTGCTGCTACGCACTCCGACCACGGCCGCGAGATCATGCACACCCTGCACCAGACTCGCGAGGGCGGCAACTATCAGGTCAAGGATCCTGAGAAGCTGATCCGCATCGCCAAGGAGTGGGGCGTGGAGACCGAAGGTAAGGATATCTACGATCTGGCTCACGAGATGGCTGAGGTCGGTCTGCTGGAGTACGGCAAGCCCTTCGGTTATCAGCGTTTTGTCGATCGCGCTCCCGAGCACACTCAGAAGCTGTGGGAAGAGGCTGAGATCACTCCCCGTGCCATCGACCGCGAGGTTTCCCAGTCTATGCATATGACCCACATGGGTTGTTCTTCCCTGTCCGAGGCTCTGATCCGTCAGGCTCTGCGCGCAGGCCTGGGCGACGGCTGGGGCGGCTCCATGATGGGCACTGAGTTCTCCGACGTTATGTTCGGCACTCCCAAGCCCATCGACACTGAGGCTAACATCGGTGTTATGGAGAAGGACAATGTCAACATCGTTGTTCACGGTCACGATCCCTCCCTGTCTGAGATGATCGTTCACTTTGCAAACGATCCCGAGATGATCGCTTACGCAAAGTCCATGGGCGCCAAGGGCATCACCGTTTCCGGTGTCTGCTGTACCTCCAACGAAGTCACCATGCGTCACGGTATCCCCATGGCCGGTAACTTCCTGAACCAGGAGAACGTTGTACTTACCGGTGCCTGTGAAGCCATCGT